>SKYX01000342.1 GCA_007127655.1 Desulfonatronum sp. | reverse complement strand
TCCTGCCCGTGGCCCCGCGTCAAGCCGAAGCAGCATCCGGTCCGTCTTGGGTCCGGGGGGACATCCTGGCTGGTTTGGTCAACCTCGGGTATTCCGAGGCCGAAGTTGCACCGCTGATGGATGCGGCCTTGCGGGACGAGCCGGATCTGGCCCCCGGCGAGGTGATCCGGGTCGTGCTAAAAAGGATGGCGTCTCAAAAATGAATGTGGAAATACAGTCGAATATGACGCGAACCAGCGGAAGAAACGTCCAGGCTTTTTGGCGACGGATCAAGTTCGACGGTCGCCAGGCACGGCGAACACGTGAGCAGGTACGATGACCCAGGCTCAACCGGTGCCTCAAGCACTGCCTCTTGAAGAGACCATCCGCCCGAAGCGGCTGGAGGACTTCATCGGTCAGGACGATCTGCGGGCCAATCTGCGGGTTTTTCTGCAAGCAGCCCGGGATCGCGGCCAAGCCTTGGACCACACCCTGTTTTACGGTCCTCCGGGGCTGGGCAAGACCACTTTGGCCCAGATCATGGCCAACGAACTGGACGTGAATCTTGTGACCACTTCTGGTCCGGTTTTGGAGCGCAGTGGGGACTTGGCCGCCATCGTAACCAATCTGGGGCGCCGGGATCTGCTGTTCATCGATGAAATCCACCGCATGCCCGCCAGCGTGGAGGAGATTCTCTATCCGGCCATGGAGGATTTCAAGCTGGACCTGATCATCGGCCAGGGACCGGGTGCGCGGACCGTGAAGATTGATCTGGAACCCTTCACCCTGGTTGGAGCCACGACCCGCCTCGGCCTGTTGACCTCTCCGCTGCGAGATCGTTTCGGCGTGATTTCCCGGCTGAATTTTTACAACACCGCGGAGCTGGCGACCATCATCCGCCGGGCCGCGGCCCTGCTGTCCGCGACGATCACGGATGACGGCGCATTGGAGATCGGTCGTCGCGCCCGGGGCACGCCCCGGATCGCGAACCGCCTGCTGCGCCGGGTTTGGGATTTCGCCTCGGTTCAGGGTGGCATCCAAATCGACGCCCGGCTGGCCCAGGAGGCCCTGGGCCGGATGGACGTGGACGCCCACGGCCTGGATCAGATGGACCGGCGTATCCTCAGCGCTTTGATCAAGCAGTTCCAGGGCGGTCCGGTGGGGGTCAAGACCCTGGCCGTGGCCTGCTCCGAAGAGGTCCGGACCATCGAGGACATTTACGAACCGTACCTGATCCAATGCGGATTCATCAAACGCACGGCCCGCGGCCGCGTGGCCACGGCCCAGGCCTTTGCCCACCTCAAGGAACGCATTCCTCAAGCCTTCGCCGCTCGGGAGCAAGGGGCGCTGGATTTTGATTAAAGGATAAACATGTCCCAAACCAAGCTGAACGTTCGCCTTCTGGCCATGACCCCCGACGCCCTGCCCGTAATCTACGCCGCGTTTCGGCAGTGTTACAGCCCCGGATATGTGGGCGATCTTTGGCCGAGGCTGGTGGGGGGGGAGGTGGACGTCGCGGAGCAGGCTCGGTTCGTCGCGGAGGTGATGGAGTCCGGCCATCACAGCCCGGTGGAGCATGTCAGCTTTACCTTTGCCGTGGAAGGAGTTTCTCGAGCCTTGACCCACCAGTTGGTGCGCCACCGGCTGGCCTCCTATTCCCAGCAGAGCCAGCGCTATGTGAACGAGAGCGGGTTCGAGTACGTGCTGCCGCCCCAGATCGCCAAGATCCCGGAGGCCAGGGAACTGTTCGAGGAATTCATGACCCGAACCGCCCAGACCTACGGCCGGTTGCGGGAACTGTTGCAGACCCATGGCCGCAAGGGGACCAAGGCCAATGAGGACGCCCGGTTTGTTTTGCCCCAGGCCGCGGAGAGCAAGATCGTGCTGACCATGAATTGCCGGAGCCTGCTGCATTTCTTTGCCCTGCGTTGCTGCGAGCGCGCCCAGTGGGAAATCCGGGCCATGGCCAAGGAAATGCTGGTCATTTGCCAAGAGCAGTTGCCGGTCGTGTTCCAGCATGCCGGGGCACGCTGCGTCGGCCTGGGATACTGTCCCGAAGGGGAGCGTTTTACCTGCGGCCGCTACCCGTTGCAGCCGAAACCGTCTCAATCCGGCGGATAGCCACTCCCTTCATTCGTCACCTTCGCTTCGACCGTCCTCATCATCGAGAGCTCTCCCCGCGCATTGCTGATCCGCGGCGGTGACCGGCCCCAGCAAGTAGCGCAACTGGGCCACGGATCGCCCTGTCCGCTGGGCCAGTTCCTGGAGAGCTTCGAATTCTGGTCGGCCATATTGTTCTCCTTCTATTTCCGCTTGTTTGGTTGGCAGTTCGCCCACGGGTGTTTCGGTCACGGTCTCGCACCGGGCCAGAACGACCCGTTCCAGGCGTTGACGCCGTACGCCCAGGGTCAGTGTCTGCCGGAAGATGGCCTGCTGCACGGCGGCTGCATTTTCCGGCCCACAGAGCACTTGAAGCTGGCCGCCTGGGCGATTTTTCTTCATCATCCCCGGCAGAAATAGAACGTCCACCGCACCGGCTTCAAACAACGCCTCGAAACAGCTCCCCAATTCCTCTCCGGTCAGGTGGTCGATGTTTGTGGAAAACTGGACGACCTCTTCCGTGCGTTCCGGCCCCGAATTCGGCGATTCCGCGCGGCCGTCGGGAGAGGAAGGAGTGTAGAGCAGGCAGCGCAAGGCGTTGGGCTGGTCGGCCAAGTTCATGGTGCCGAGCCCGATGCCGCACCGGAGCAGCGTTCCTTGTGGTCCGGGACGGAACTCATTCACCAGTTGATCCACAAGCAGGGCCCCGGTGGGGGTGATCAACTCCATTGTGTGATCCGTGCTGAAAACAGGTTTGCCGCGGAGCAGTTCCACCACCGCCGGGGCGGGCAGGGGCAACAGGCCGTGGGCGCAACGCACCTGGCCATGAAACCAGGGCAACGGTCCGGTGTGTACGGCGGCGATTCCTAACTCGTGCAGCCCCCAGAAGGCCCCGACCACGTCCACCACGGTGTCCACGGCGCCGACTTCATGAAAGTGGATGACCGACGGATCAACGCCGTGAACCTTGGCCTCCACTTCGGCCAGTCGCTCAAAGGCCCGCCTGGCCCGTCGGTCCACACTCAGAGGCAGGGGCAAGCCGTCCAGAAGCTCCAGGATTTCCGGAAGACGGCGCAACGGCTGCACGTCATGCGAAACAATTTCCAGTCGTTTCCCGGCAAGTCCGCACCGGACATCTTGCACCCCGCGCAGGTCCACGTCCATTCCGGCCTGGTGAAAAAGCCGTTCCAGGCCGGTGAGGTCCAATCCAAGATCAATCAAGCCGGCGAGCAGCATATCACCGCTGATCCCGCTAGGGCAGTCCAAATACAGTGCTTTCATGGTTTCCTTTCCAGGGCTGAACTGGTATGTCGATTACATGCGATCGGGTCGGTCATCCGACGAAAGTATGGCGCGGCGAGCGGTTCGTGTCGTACCGGCTCCCCGAGCCTTGACGGAGTGTTGAAAACGTTTTTTGTCGGCAGTCCATTCAAAAAAACAAGTGCAAGGAGCAAGAAAAGCTATCCGGACACGTCCTGTGTCCGGCCCTCACGGGCTGTGGCTTCGCCACATTTTCGATGTACCGCCCTGAAAATCGAATCAAGGTCGAGGCGTATTTGTGATACGTGAGAGTTTGAATTTTTTGCGGCGACGCGGCAATTGAGGTTTTTGAACGGGACTGCCAATGATTCATCTTCCAAGGAGGAACAATCAATGCTTATCAGTGATTGGATGACCAGGGAGGTCATTTCCGTGGAGCCGGACGTCTCCATGATGAAAGTTTCCAAGATCATGAAGGAAAAGCGCATCCGTCGCCTTCCCGTGGTGGATTCAGACAAGAAATTGCTCGGCATCGTCACGGACCGGGATATCAAGGAAGCCTCGCCGTCCAAGGCCACCACCCTTGACATCCACGAGTTGTACTATCTCCTTTCGGAGATCAAGGTCAAAGACATCATGACCAAAAAGCCCTTCACCGTCCTCCCGGAGGACACCATCGAGCGAGCGGCCTTGGTCATGATGGAAAAACGGGTCGGCGGCCTGCCCGTGGTCGACGCCCAGGGCAAGATTGCCGGGATCATTACGGAGAGCGACATCTTCAAGGTGCTGATCGCCATTACCGGAGCACATTTCGGCGGCGTTCTCCTGGCCTTCAAGCTGCCCAACACCGAGGGCAGTCTCAAGGAAGTGCTCGAGGTGTTGCGCCACGAACAGGCTCGGATCATCAGCATCCTGACCTCGTACGGCCAGCAGGCGGAAGAAGGCTATCGGCAGGTGTACGTCCGGATTCAAGACCTGGAAAAAAACGATCTGGACGCTTTGCTGGAGAAATTGAAAAATCATTTCCAGTTGTTGTACTGGGCGAGAGAGCATTTGCACCCCGTGAAATAAGGGGTGCCGTGATCACGAAACATCTGGCGACTCTTGAGCGGGGCGTGAACTGTTGCAGCCCAGGAAAGGGCAAAATGCCAGCGCTTCGTCGGTCGTTCGGTGGATGATCTCTCCAGCGGGAGAGCAATGGCGGCGATACACAATCAAAGGGGGCTCGACCGATAAACCGGTCTTGCCCCCTTTTCTGGCTTCCAGAAAAAGCAGAGAGGCCGGTTTGTCGTGGTGGGGGTGGACCAGACGCAGGCGTTTCGGCGCAAGGCT
>SKYX01000067.1 GCA_007127655.1 Desulfonatronum sp. | reverse complement strand
TGACCGGCTTCCTCCTGAATGAAGACCACCGGCAGAAACACGGCCACCGTGGTCAGAGACGTGGCCAGGATCGCCCCCCAGACCTCCCGCGTGCCGTCCAGGGCCGCCTGGCAGGTGGGTTTGCGCATCTTCAGGTGACGGTCGATGTTTTCCAGGACCACGATGGTGCTGTCCACCAGCATGCCCACGGCAAAGGAAATCCCGGCCAGACTGACCACGTTCAGATTCCGGCCGAAGGCGCTCATGAAAATGAACGTGCCGATAATACTGATGGGAATGGCCCCGGCAGCAATGCCGGTGGTGGAGATCCGGCGCAGGAAGATGAACAGCACGGTCATGGCCAGCAGCCCGCCGATCAGGATGTTCTGTTGGACCAGGCCGATGGCCCCCTGGATATAGCCGCGTTCGTCGGCCAGCCATTCCAGGTCCAGCCCGTTAGGGTTAAGCAGGTTCGCGTTCAGCCCTTGGACCACGGCCTCCACCCGGTCCGTCAGGTCCAGGACATTGGTCCCGGGCTCGGCCTGCACCCCCACGGTAATGCCCTTGCGACCCTTGTGCAGCATGGCCGCGGTGGGTTTTTCATAACCGTATTCGGCCCAGCCCACGTCTTTCAAAAAGACCCGCTTCTGTCCGGTGGAGCGCAGCGGCAGGGCCTCGATCTCCTCCGGCCCCTGGAACTCGGCCACGGTCCGGATCCGGTAGTCGCGTCGGCCCACGTCGATACTGCCCGCAGCCACGTTCACATTTTCAGAGCGCAGGGCCGCGAGCACCTCGTCCAAGGTCATCCCGTAGGCGGCCAGCCGCTCCGGCAGCACCACCACGTGCATTTGCCGCTCCGTGCCCCCGAAAACGAACAAGTCCGCCACGCCCTCAATCCGCTCCAGCTCCTGGCGGACCTCGTTCTCGAAAAAAGTCCGGTAGGTTTCGATGCTCCGGGGGTTGTCCGGCAGGGTCTTCAGAGATGTCCAGATCACCGGGGAGGATGCCGCGCCCGTGGCCGTGATCACCGGCCGGTCCGCGCCCTGGGGATAGGTGCGGACCTCGTTGAGCTTGTTGGAGACCCGCAGCAGGGCGTCGTCCACGTTGGTCCCCAGGGTGAAGCGCAGATTGATCCGCCCGAAGGAACTGAAGCTCTCGCTCTCCATTTCCACCAGGCCGGGGATGCCCTTGAGCACGTTTTCCTGCTCCTCAATGATGTCCCGCTCAATCTCGTAGGGCGTGGCCCCGCTCCACACGGTCTGCACGGAAATCTCCGGCTCGATCACCGTGGGCGTGAGTTGATAGGGCATCCCGAACAGGGAAATCAGACCAAAGATCACGACGAAAATCACGCCCACCAGAATGGTGACCGGATTGCGGATGGCGAAGCTGATGGGATTCATGGGGTTCTGGGGTTCAGAGGTTCAACGGTTCAGGGGTTCAGCGGTTCACGGTTCAGCGGTTCAATGGTTGATGAGGTTTGCGGTTCAGGGGGGAGTAGACGCCAACAGCGAGGTTCACATTTCATCCTTCACCCTTTACTCTTCACCCTTCACCCTTCACTCTACCCGCACCGGCTGTCCGTCGCGCAGGCGCTCCTGGCCTTTGACCACCACCTGGTCGCCGGGCTCGACGCCCTGGGCTTCTATTCCAGCCGTGTCACGAGCAAAGGCGGAGACCGAGACCGGGATCATTTGGGCTTGGCCGTCCCGGGCCAAAAAAATCACCTGGCCCATGGGGCTGGGGACCACGGCGTCCCGAGGAACGGTCAATCCCTCGTGACGTTGGCCGGTGGGCAGGTACATCCGCACCTCCATGCCTTCCAAAAGGCCGTGCTCATTGGGCAGCCGAACCTTGACCGGAAATGTCCGCGAGCCCACGTCGCCCCGGGGCACCACAGCCTGGACCCGGCCCACCAGTTCCCGGCCCGCGGCGCTTCCCCGCGCGACCTGACCCAGTTCCAGGCCCAAAGCCACGTCCACGGGCACGTTGACCAGAATGTCCACCATATCGTCCCGCGCCACTTCAGCCACGGGAGAGCCCGAAGACAGCCACTCTCCGAGATTGCTCAGCCGAGTCAGGACCACGCCGTCGAAGGGAGCCAAAACCTCCAGCATACGCACTTCCTCCTGAATCCGGGCAATTTCCGCGGCCAGGGACTCGGCTCGACGCTCCAGCGAACTGGCGAGAAATTTGACCTTCTCGTACTCCTGTTCGGCAACGGTCCCCTGATCAAAGAGTCGCCGCATCCGGTCCAGTTCCCGCTGGACTCGGGACAGCTCGGCCAGAACTTCCTCCCGCTGGGCCCGGCGGGACAAGAGATCCTTGGACTTGAGCACTCCGTCCATGGTGACCAGTTTATCGCCGCTGCGGACCCGATCGCCCTGCTCGAAATGCACCTCAAGCACCCGACCGCTGACCTCCGAGGCTACCAGGGACGTCTCCTGAAAATTGACCGTGCCGACAAACTCCTGCTCCTCCGCCATCACCCCGGAGGCCACCGGAGCAGTGACCACCACCGCCGGAGGCGGCCCGCCCTGCTGCCCGGGCGGCTGTGCCGACACGATCCCCCCATTCCCCCAGCAAAAAACCGCGACCAGCAACAACGTCGCCAAAACTTTCTTCATATTTCTTTGCTCCATGATCATAATCCGTGAATCCGTCCGCATCTTGCCCACCGGCATCCATCCTTGGGGCACCTATTTGAAAGTCGACCCGGCGGACAACAATACAATCCGCAAGAATCTACCCGGAACAAGATGGAATGTGAACCACCGAAATCACATCTGAATAGTCATGAACCGCTTTGGCTTTTCCCAAGAATCACAACCGGTTCAATTGCGGATTGCAAAACCGCACTTGTGCCGACGTCGGACCTTCGGTAAGGATTCCCGAAATCCATAGCCTCAAAGCTTTTTTTCCGCTCTCCGGGATGAACGGCAACGACCCTGTCCGTTGCCGTTTTTGTCTGGAAGCGTCCGATAACACTACAGCGAAACTTCATGCGGTGATTTCCAGTAACCCATGAGATTGAACCACGGAATACACGGAAAAGCACGGAAAAAAAGGGAGAGAGGACACCGTGCCCTCGGCATATTTTTTGATTCCAGGAAATGTTCATGGCCGGGCTGTCCAGGGACAGAAATGATGACGAGGGCGAGACGCCCCCGTTCCCAGGGGCCACCCCGTAACCTGCATTTTCAGTGCTTTCCGTGTATTCCGTGGTTAAAATAAATCACCGCAAAGTTTCGCTGTAGTGATAAGGAGTATCCATGAAATTCGACTGCGACGACAAGCTGCTGTGCCGCTTGCAGTACATCATCCATTTTGCCGTACGCGTCCTGGCCATTTTGATGGTCTTCGTGATCGTCATGGGCGTCATCGACGTCGCCTGGATGCTCTACCAAAAGCTCAGCACGGCGCCGCGGTTCATTTTGACCATTTCGGACATGCTGGCCACTTTCGGAGCGTTCATGGCCGTGCTCATCGCCATTGAAATTTTCGTGAACATCACGATCTACCTGCGCGAGGACATCATTCACGTCAAGATCGTCATGGCCACGGCGCTGATGGCCATCGCCCGGAAAGTCATCATCATGGACATCGAAAAGGTCGAGCCGCAATACATCTACGCCATCGGCGCGGTGGTTCTGGCCATGAGCGTCGGATACTGGCTGGTCCACAAGCTGTCCGCCAAGGAGCATCACGAGGAAGACGACTGCATTGCTACCATCGTTCCCCGAGATCGCGAGCCGGAAAATCAAAAGTAACCGAACGAATATCTGGCTATGTGGAATATCACTACAGCGAAACTTCAGTGGAGATGATGGGCGGGGAAATCGGGGTGCGCAGTCAGGAGGGGCAGGGCTCGGAATTCTGGTTCACGGTGCGGCTGGCTCCGGCCGAGGCCCGGGCCCGGACCATCGAGCCTCCGCGACAACTGGGCGCCGTGACCACGCTGGTGGTGGACGACAATGCCACAAATCGGAAGATCCTTTCCCGGATGCTGGCCAAATGGGGCCTGCCCGTCCTGTGCGCCCCAAGCGGCTCGCAAGCCCTGGAAATTCTGGATTCGGCTCACGCCCAGGGCGCGTTGCCCGGGCGAATCGTCATGGACATGCAGATGCCGGGCATGGACGGCCTGGAAGCGACCCGGGAAATCAGGGTCTGGGAGGCAACCCGAAGAGTCCAAAACAAGGAGGCTTCCTGGTCCAGGACGCCGATCATCGCCATGACCGCCGGAGCCATGGCCCAGGACCGGGCGCGCTGCATCGCCGCGGACATGGACGATTACGTGACCAAGCCGGTGAATCTCTGGGAACTGGCCAAAGCCCTGAGCAAGTGGCTGCCTCGGAGCGAGGAGAAAGCTGCTCAGTTCCCTGAACGCGGCAAGGCGGAACATCAGGAAACGGACCGGCTCCAAAAGGAAAAGGTAGACGCGAAACCGGCTCCTCCGGATCTGCCCGTCATGAACCGCGAGGATCAGTTGGCCCGATTCATGGGGGACGTCGAACTCGTGGACGAAGCCCTCCACATCTTTCTCCAGACCCTCCCCGAACGCCTCACCGCGCTGCGGCAAGCCGTCGCCGCCGGAGACAACCAAAACCGCCGGACTGGTCGCCCACACCCTGCGCGGCACGGCCTTGAACCTTTCCTGCGCGGCCCTGGCCCACGAGGCCAAAACCCTGGAACAGGCCTGCCGCG
>SKYX01000318.1 GCA_007127655.1 Desulfonatronum sp. | reverse complement strand
GACAGCCGGGCCCGGATGAATTGGTATCGGCTCAAGATCGGCTTGGGAATCACCTGTTCGGCCTCGCCGCGCAGCCCTTTCAGTGTTTCCAGGCGAACCTTGGCGGACTGAAGTTTCTGGTTGATCTGCTTCTTTTTCTGAGTGATTTCCTGTTGCAGTGCGGTCAATTCGGCCTGGGTCGAAGCCAGGGTCTCCTCTTGCCGGGCGAGTTCCTCCAGCAGGGATATTTTTTCTTCTTCCCGGACACGGTTGGTCTTTTCCAGGTTGTCGATCTCCCGCATCATGGCCTGATGCTCCTTGGAGTTGGTGACCATCATCAGCTTGTTCTTGCTCTTCTTGATCTTCCGTCCGGAATCCTCGATATCCACGTCCAGTTGGTCCCGCTGCGCGACGATCATGGCGATCTTTTCCTTCAAATACGCCACCGCGTCCTTGAGTTCGAGAAGACGCGCCTCCATGCGTTCCATCTCCAAAGGAGCGTTTTTCGAGAACGTGTTCAACTGCATGATCTCGTCATCGATCATTTGCAGGGCAACCAATTGCTCGATCTGTTTCAAATACAGGCTCAATGTTTTTCCCTCCTTAACTCCGATCAATATCCCGCTTTATCCAACCCGTTTCGTGCCCCGGCCTCGTCCCCGCCCGACTCCGACATATCAAGAAGGCGAGGACAAAAAGTCGATACCGGGAAAAAAAGCCACTTCCACGGCGCCGTGGGTCAGCTTGCGCCGTAATTCCTCGGAGAATACGCGCATCATACGCTCCTCCAGGGCGAAATGGCCCACGTCCACTACCAAATATCCCAGCTCACGAGCGGCCTGCGCGTCATGGTACTTGAGGTCGCCGGTCACGTAGACCTGAGCCCCGACCTTGGCGACCCGTCCCAGCAACGACGCCCCGGACCCCGGGCAGCAAGCCACCCTGCTCACATTTTCAGGAACAATTCCGGCCAGCGCTTTCGGGGGGGCATCAAGGAGTCGCTTTAGTACCTCGTAAAACACCTCCCAGGGCGTCGGATCCGGCATATCGCCCACGAATCCGAAACCGAGGACTTCTTTCGGCAGGTCCAACTCGTGGGAAACCACCCGAAGCGTGGCATCTTCCACGCCGGAAATCGCCCCATATACCTCGAAATCACTCCCCGGAGCGGCCACCACCTCCAAAACCCGCGCACCAAGCGCATAGACCTCGACGCCAGGACGTCCTTCAAGCTCTTGCGCAATCTGTTCAATCCGGCCCTCCGGACCCAGTACCCGAAACCAGCGCCCAAGACGGCGTCCAGTTTCCTCCAGCACGGAGACGTTTTTCAATCCCAATTCCCCGGCCAGCCATCGTACCGGCCCCCGAGGCTGAACGTCCAGACTGGTGTGCGCGGCGTACAGCCAGGCGTCATGGCGCAGCAACGCCCCAAGGACATGGTGATATCCGTTTTGTCGGGCAGGCAATTCCGGCTTCAAAGCCAACGGGTGGTGTACCAGGATGAAGTCCGCGCCCCAGGCCAATGCTTGGTCGATCAGCTCGGGAGCGGGATCCAACCCGACGGCCAGCTTGCCGACTCGCTGCTTGCCCGCGGCCACCTGCACTCCGCCGCGGTCCCAGGACGCCGACCATCGTGGCGACGCGGTCGCCTCGATCATGGAGATCAGTTCATGAACGTGCATGGTCGGACCTCGTTCTGTTCATGGTTTGCCAAAATTTCCCTGAAAAAACGACAAAAAAAAGGTGCTTCTCGGATAAACTTTCCCAAGAAACACCTCTCGTAAGAACGGCGAACAATATTTCAGCAATGTGGGTGATGTCGTACGCGCCTGAGGCACCAGATTCCTCTTGTGGTGGGCCTACCAGGACTTGAACCTGGGACCTGCCGGTTATGAGCCGGTGGCTCTACCAACTGAGCTATAGGCCCTTTTTGAATTTGCAAAAGAGATAATTGTTACCCTGTTAGGGAAACCCCTGTCAAGCACGAATCCCTCATTTTTCAGGGCCGTTTTATTCACACCATTTTTTTTCTGCAAAGGCGGCTGGTTGGCCCTGTTTCGCTGGGCAACGCCTTGATGAGCGATTCCTGGATCAGTCAGACAATCGATCCGTTCCAAACAGGGTCAACCAGCCTCACATTTTTCAAAAGGTTCCGTGAGAACAAAATTGCCCTGCCTCATTTTTTGGGACGGACCTTTTTGACGTGTTCGATAGCGGACCTGGCGGCCAGGGCTCCTTCTCCCACGGCGACGCTGATCTGCAAAAAACGCCCGACGCAGTCTCCGGCCGCGAAAATCCCAGGAATATTCGTCCGCTGCTGTTCGTCCACTTCAATGAACTGCTTGCGCATCACCAGCCCCAGGCTGACAGCGAAATCGGAAGTCCCGGCCTGGCCCATGGCAATGAACAGCCCGTCCACGGTGTCATGCTCGCCGTCCTCATACTGCACAGAGGACAGACCGTCCTCCCCTTCCAACTTGACGACCTTGCGCTCCGAGACCGGAATTTCGGCCTCACGCAGCTTGTCCAAAAACTCCGCTCCCATGTCCAGAGCCTTACCTTGCGTACAAACATGGATCTTGGGCGTATAGTGCAGCAGTTCCAGGGCCTGGTTGGCCGCAAAATTCCCCTCGCCCAGAACCATGACCTGTTTTTGGCGGAAAAAGAAGCCGTCGCAACTCACGCAATAGGAAACGCCCTTGCCTTCATAGTCGTGCAGATTCTCGATACCCGGCCGGACCCTGGCCACGCCGGTGGAGAGGATCACGGCCCAGGCCTGGTACTCGCCCTGCTCGCTCCGGACATGGTACCGACCCTGCTCTTCCATGTGAATCCCAAGGACGCGGTCGCACAGAACCTCCGCACCAAACCGTTGCGCTTGCCGTGTGCCGCGTTCGATCAGCTCCCTGCCGGAAATGGTTTCGTCGAAACCGAAGTAGTTGTCGATATCGTAATCCCCGGCAACTTTCGGCGCACAACCCAGGACCAACGTCTTCATTCCGGCCCTGGCGGTGTAAATGGCCGCGGACAATCCCGCCGGTCCCTGACCGATGATCAATACGTCAACCTCGCGCATGGCATGCTCCCTGCCCGGTTCTCGGGCAAATCGTTGAAGATCAGTAACTACTCAACAAAATAGAACAAGAAGGCCAGGATATTGGCCTTCGCCGGTATGACTAACGTGGAAAAGACTTGCTTCGATTCGCCACTCCGGCAAAAGCCGGAATCCAGTGCAGGTGAATGACCACGAACAGAATGTGCTGCATAGCTCCGAAGATCGTTGATAACGCAGGCAAAGTAGAAGGGCCTGACCGAATTGTCAAAACCGCGGCTCGCGGCTAGTGTACCTCGAAATGCCCAGCAGAACGCCCCCTATTCTGGATATCCGCGCCGCCACGGTCTACAGAGGCCGGAGCCGGGTTTTTCACGACCTGAACCTGGCCATTGAGCATGGTCGGCACACGGTGATTCTTGGCCCCAACGGCGCCGGAAAAACGACCCTGCTCAAGCTGCTGTCCCGCGAACTCTATCCTGTGGCGGAGCCGAACACGGTCCTGCGGTTGTTCGGCCGGGAACGATGGGACGTCTGGGAACTGCGCTCTCGGCTGGGCATCGTCTCCTCCGACCTCCAACAGGACTATCAAGGTACGGCCAGCGGTCGGGAAGTGGTCCTCTCCGGACTCAGATCATCCATCGGCACTTATGCCCACCAACGGTTCTCCCGCGAGGAACACGATCGGGCCGAACGGATCCTGGAGGAAATCGCCGGGGCTGGCCTGGCCCAAAGACCTTACGCATCCCTGTCCACGGGGCAGCAACGCCGTCTGCTGCTGGCCCGTGCCCTGGTCCACGACCCAGAGGCCCTGCTTCTGGATGAACCCACTTCTGGTTTGGACATCGCGGCCTGCTTCCACTACCTGGCCACGATCCGCAAGTTGATGCAGCGGGGTAAAACCATGATCCTGGTCACCCACCACATCCACGAGATCCCCCCGGAAGTTGACCGGGTCGTCCTGCTCAAGGCAGGTCGGATTGTGGCCGACGGCCCGAAACAGGCCGTGCTCACGGAACAAGCCCTGACCGACCTCTTCGCCGTCCCGCTGCGCCTGCTGGAATCCTGCGGCTTCTATCAAGTGGTTCCGGGCTGAGTCCAGTCCGAGGCCTTTGCCCTCCAGCCTACCGGTCACGACCACAGAATCGTACGCACCCGGGATTCCAGAGGCAGATCCAGTTGGCGAGCCAAATCGGCCGCTTCGGCCTTGGCCTTTTCCAGGCCAAAATGCACCCCCGGCAAAACCAGCCGGCTCCTGCCACGCAGCTCGATTACATGCGCCAGATAGACGGGTCGCAAGTCCCCGCCCAGCACGGTCGCAACGCCCACGGCCCGAAAATCGCTGAATAAGAATCCCCGGTGGCGCTCCCGAAACAGAATCCGCCGATACTCCTCCACCACATCGGCCCACTGATCGATATAGACCTCATGCCGGTATGAGAAACAGCACGCGGCAACCACCGAAAGGGCCACTCCTGCGAAAGCGCTGAATTCCCCTCCCGGACGCAACCACAGCCAGACCAAAAACAGGGCCAGGGCCATTCCGAGGGCAAATCGGCCGATAATCCGAGAAAGGCCCAAATCCGCCTGAATAATCATCGACGCATCCTTTCTGTTTGTTTGCCTCTAACCTTAATTTGACCCCGACTCCGATACCGAT
>SKYX01000302.1 GCA_007127655.1 Desulfonatronum sp. | reverse complement strand
GATGTCGTTTGCTGCTATCCAGTTCCTGGACAAAAATCAGCTCGACATTGGAGTCCGGGACGACGTAATCATAGATGTAGCGGCGAAGTTTGCCGGTGGCTTTGGAGAAGTCATGTCTGCTCTGTACACTCGTCAGTTTGTTTCAGCATTTCCGTTGTCATTGAATCCTCTGCTGTTATCTTCCTGAACAACTATTGAACTCCGCTAAGAAAAATGGCCGGCGTCAGAATAGGTACTCCTCTCCAGGGATGGAGGTCTGTCAAGTGCTTGTCGCTGGCAAGAATGATTTCTGCATCAACATCAAATGCAAGCTCCAGAAATTTGTTGTCTTTTGGGTCTGGGCAATCATTAATTTTGATTGATGTCGATGGAAAGATAAATGATGATTTTTTCAGTTTCTTCAAGAAATAGAGACGGCTTTCATTTGTTGCGTAGCTGTCAAATTTTGAACGAAGCAAAACTTTTTCAATTTCAGAATATGTTTCGTCGTTGAAACATAAATCAAAATTTGATTGAGCATACCTGAAAGCAAGAGCTGGCGTTGATTTGGGGAAAATTGCCGCACTGATCAGAACGCCAGTATCGATAACAATCCTTCTAGCGAAGTTCATGGACAAGATCGTTTACCATTTCTTCAGTTAACTCAGTTCTGTCCAGGTTTGGGTTGTTCTTTTCAAAATCGCGTTGGTAGTCTCGATACCAGGATGCAGCTTCGCTACGCCGTGTTTGAATATCAACAAGCTCTTGGAACAATTGCTCGTCAACTATATAGACCACCGCTCCGTTTTGGTGTGTAACTCTGACAGGTTCTTTTTTGGTAAATTGGATTAAATCTCCAAACCGGGTTTGCGCTTCCGTGGATGTTACCGTGAGCATTGGCAGTCCTCCATCTTCTACCTTTAAGGTTCATTGCAAGGTATGGTCAATTCCGAAAGCTCCTGCTTCAAACTCCGCATCGCGACATTGAACGGAACCTTGCGGTTGAACTGATTTTCTTTGCGCAGCTTGGCGTGCATTTTTCGATTTCTTCCCGGATAGTCCTGATCCGTTCCATCCGTTGAGCAAGATCGCGCAACCCTTCGACGGGTCTTGCCGGGTAGGACATCAGCGGGGTAAGCAATCGGTCGTAGATGGTTTCCAGGTTTCACCCTGCTCCTGGGTCGCAGCGATTTCTTGAGGTCATCCCCCAAAAGCGTGTTGATGTTGTCGATGATCCGCATGCCCGTAGGCTATACCTTCCAATTAGGGGGGTAAGCAAGCCAGGGCTTGAACGCCTGGCATAGTTGTTGGGCCACGAGATCCCTGATCCAGTCCAGGTCGGCCAGGCCGATTTTTCCGACCCAGCCTTTCCCTGACCCCTCAAGGGGCGTGGATTGAAACCTGCTCAAAATATCGATACCAAAGCCTTGCCTTGAGTCGTCCGCCGTGCGGGAGCGTATATTAAAAGCGTCACGCTCGCGCTGGCAAAAGCCGGTCCTTGCCCGGCACCCAATCACCTCAGCCCGACCAAGACGGAGGATCCGGTGTCGACGCCCATTCCATCGCCCCATCCCATTTCCAGCAGCCCGATTTGTGAAGAGCGAGACGCCTGCGCGATTATCGCCTTTGTGGACAAGCGAGGCCGCGTGACCCATGCCAATATCGTCCGGACCATCGAGGCCCTGAAGAAGATGGCTCATCGGTCCGGAGACATCAACGACGAGGGCGACGGGTGTGGGATCATGACCGACGTGCCGCGGGAACTGTGGAGTCGTCGGCTGCGGGAGGCGGGTCTGTCGCCGCATCTGGCGGAGTCCAGCGGGTTTTTCGTGGGCCATCTGCTCCTGCCCCGGCGGATTCGAAATCGCGCCGACGAGATTCTGGACACAGTCCGCAAGACCTTTGCCTTGCGGGGGTTGGATATTGTCCTGGAACTGGAGGGACGGACCAACGACGACGAGCTGGGGCCCATGGCCCGGGCCGAGACGCCGCTGTTCTGGCAGGTGGCCGGGTTGGTCCGCCAGGACGTGCGCATTGATTCCGGCCGGTTGCTGTTCAAGGTAATGGTGGAGCTGGAAGACCTGGAGCCGGACCTGCACGTGGCTTCGTTGTCCCAGGACAGCGTGGTCTACAAGGTCCGGGGCGGGCCGGATCTGCTGCAACGGGTCTATCCGGAGTTGCGTGACCCAGCCACCCGGTCCAAGATCTGCCTGGGCCACAGCCGTTATTCCACCAACACCCTGCCCACGGTGGAGCGCACCCAGCCGTTTTCCATCCTGGCCCACAACGGTGAGATCAATACCATTGAGCGGCTACGTGGCGCTTCGCGGAATTTGAGTATCGAGCCCGTGCCGGGCGGCAGCGATTCCCAGGATCTGAACCGGACCGTCGAAGGCCTGATCCACCGCTACGGTCTGGAACTTACCGAAGCCTTTGCCATGGTCTTCCCAGCCGTGCACAGCGAAGTGGAGCACTATCCCGAGGATTTACGCGAGGTCTATCAAACCTACCGCTGGTTCTTTCCGCCCTCGGCCCAGGGGCCGGCCGCGGTCATCGCCCGGCACGGGGACGTGTGCATTGGTAGCGTTGACGCCCTTGGGCTACGCCCGTTGTGGTTTGGCGAGAGCGACTACAACTATTATCTGTCCTCGGAAAAGGGCGTGGTGGACCTGGAAGACACGGCTTCTGATCCCGTACCCCTGGCTCCCGGGGAGAAGATGGCCATTTTTACCCTGACCGGTCGGCGGGCCGTGGTGTTCAATTACCGGGCCTTTCAGCGACAGCTGGTCCGGCTGATGCGGGGCCGGGACGGGCTGCGCGAGCGGATCGGGACCTTGTATCAAGCTGTTCCGGACAAGCCGGAAAATGCTTTTGGCCTGGAAAACCTGCTCGACGACGGCCGGATACGGATGCCCCCAGGAGAGATGATCCGGGAGAACGTGCTGGCGGCCTTGGGCTGGCAGAAATACGACGTGGAGATGCGCAAGAAAACGGCCACCGTCGGCGGGGCGGTGATCGGCTCCATGGGCTATCAGGGGCCGCTGGCCTGTCTGACCCCGGAAGGGCTGGCCAACATCTCCGAGTTTTTCAAGGAAAATGTTGCCGTGGTCACCAATCCGGCCATCGACCGGGAGCGGGAGGCTGATCATTTCACCACCCGCTGCATTCTTGGCGACCGGCCGGAAATCGACAACCAGGAGAGGGCCAGGGCCGTTGGGCTGGAGTTGCGCACACCATTGCTCCTGGGCGGCTGTCTGGACGGTCGGGTCTGCGGAGCGGCCTTGTCCCAGTTGGCCGCGGAGTTCGGCACCCAGACCATGGACTCCGTGCTTTCGTTTTTTACCGGACAGGGGCGGGATCCAGCCCGGGTTGCTGTTCTGGATGCGGTTTTCGAAGCTAAAACCGACGATCCAGACAGCGGGCCAGACAGCGGGCCTGGCAACGGCCAAGGCTGCCTGGAGCGGCGTCTTGCCGAGTTGTGTCTGGAGGCCCGGACCGCCATCGACGCCGGGGCCGTGCTGCTGGTGCTGGACGATTCGCGCACATTTTCCGACGGGCGGGTCTATGTTGATCCGGGTCTGGCTCTGGCCGTGATCGGCAATTATCTGGAAGAACACCGCCTGCGGCGGCGCTGTTCCCTGGTGGTACGCAGCGCCGCGGTGCGCAACCTGCACGACGTGATGTTCCTGCTGGGGCTGGGCGCGGATGCCATCAATCCATACATGATCTGGCGCATGGCCCGGGAGCACGCCACGGAGAGCCGACCGGCCGAGACCGTGATCCGGACCACCATGGATGTGCTCCAGAAGGGCATGGAAAAGGTCATGTCCACCATGGGCATCCACGAGTTGTGCGGCTATGGCCGGATTTTTTCCTCCATCGGCCTGGCCAAGGATCTGGCGACAATCTTCAAATGCGCCAACTTTTGTCAGTCGCCGGATATCGGTCTGTCCCTGGCCCGACTGGAGGAGATTGCCCGCGTCCGTCTGGACAGAGCCGTTCAAGAGACGTCGGCCCAGCTCTGGAGTACCCCGGCGCGGAACACCAAGGTCGGACGGGTGCTGCGCCGGGCCGCCACCGGGGTGGCCGGGTTCCGGGAAATGGGTCAGGAGCTGGCCGCTCTGGAGCGGGAAAATCCGTTGGCCCTGCGCCATGTTCTCGGCTTTTCCCGGCCCAGCCAGGCCGCGTCCCTGGCCATGAGCGAGGTGGACATCTCCATCGGCGGCCATGCCATGCCCCTGATCATTCCGGCCATGAGCTTCGGTTCCCAGGGGGAGAACTCCTTTCGAAGCTATGCCGAGGCCGCCCGACTTCTGAACATCGTGTGCATGAACGGGGAGGGCGGGGAGATTCCGGACATGCTCGGCAAATACCGTCACAACCGGGGACAGCAGATCGCCTCGGGCCGCTTCGGCGTCCACATGGCCTTCCTCAATTCCGTGGACTTTCTGGAAATCAAGATCGGCCAGGGGGCCAAGCCCGGGGAGGGCGGTCATCTGCCGGGTCAGAAGGTCACGCCCATGGTGGCCCAGGCCCGGCACTGCATGCCGGGCATTGCCCTGATCTCTCCCTCCAACCATCACGACATCTATTCCATTGAGGACCTGGCCCAGATCATCACCGAACTGAAGACCGCCAACCCCATGGCCCGGGTTTCGGTGAAAATTCCCGTGACCAGCGGCGTGGGCACCATTGCCGTGGGCGTGGCCAAGG
>SKYX01000086.1 GCA_007127655.1 Desulfonatronum sp. | reverse complement strand
TCGGCGTGGGCATGCTGGGCATCAACCCCATCGAGTACCTGAGCCGAACCCAAGAGGCCCTGACCCTGACCACGTTCTGGATCGGGCTGTTCCACAGCGTTGTGTTCGGCGTGCTGGTGGCCCTGGCCAGTTGCCTGCGCGGGATGCAGTGCGGGAGGAGCGCCTCCGACGTGGGCTATGCGGCGACCAGAGCCGTGGTTACCAGCATCGTGGCCATCATCGTGGCCACGGCGATCATCACCTTCATGTGCGAGGTGCTTGGCATATGACCACGCCGGAACCGGCCATAATCGTACGGGACATGGAGATGGGCTACGGGGACTTCGTCTTGATGCGGAAGCTCAACTTCACGGTAAATCGGGGAGACATCTTCATCATCATGGGCGGCAGCGGATGCGGGAAGAGCACCCTGCTCAAGATCCTGGTCGGCCTCAAGCAACCAGCCCAAGGACAGGTATTTTTTGGAGACACGAGCTTCTGGGAAGCTGAACCGGAAACTCGCGAAGCGATCCAGAGACGGTTCGGCATTCTCTACCAGAGCGGAGCGCTCTGGAGCTCCATGACCCTGGCCGAGAACATCTCCTTGCCCCTGGAGCAGTACACGGACCTCAAGCCCGGGCAGGTCAGGGAGATCGTGGCCCTGAAGCTGGCCTTGGTGGGCCTGGCCGGATTCGAGGATTTCTACCCCTCCGAGATCAGCGGGGGGATGAAGAAGCGGGCCGGACTGGCCAGGGCCATGGCCCTGGATCCGGACATCCTCTTTTTTGACGAACCGTCGGCCGGGCTGGATCCAGTCAGCTCCCGCCTGCTGGACGATCTGATCCTGGAACTCCGGGAGAGCCTGAACACGACCATTGTCATTGTGACCCACGAGTTGGCGAGCATCTTCGCCATTGGCAACAATTCCGTCTTTCTGGACGTGGAGGAGCGAACCATGACCGCCAGCGGCGATCCCAACAAACTCCTGGTGGCCCCACCCAATGCCAGCATCCACAGATTTCTGACCCGCGGAGAAGAACAGCATGCCTGATTTGTTGCGGAGTTTTTCATGAGCAAGTCACCGAACAAAACCATGATCGGCCTGTTTGTCATGGGCGCGGTCGCCTTGATGGTCGTGGCCATCGCAGTCCTCGGTTCCGGGCGTTTTTTCCAAGAACGATTCACCTATGTCCTGGTCTTCGAGGGCACGGTCAGCGGGCTGAACGTCGGCGCTCCGGTGAACTTCCGCGGGGTGCGGGTGGCGGAAGTCAGCCACATCCAGATTCATTTCGACATCGAAGCCCAGAACATGAACGTTTTGGTCTACGCGCAGTTTATCAAGGGCACTCTGGGTCGCAATCTCTATGACGATCTGATTGAGCGCGGCGCCTCGCACGCCGAGGTGATGAACGGGCTTGTGGAGCAAGGACTGCGGGCCAGGCTGGAAATGCAGAGCCTGGTCACCGGACAACTGGGCATTGAACTGGATTTCTTCCCGGACAGGCCCGCGGTCTACACCAATATTGATCCGGAAATGCCGGAGATCCCCACCATCCCGACGACGCTTCAAGCCTTGGCCCAGACGCTGCAAGAGATTCCCCTGCATGAAATCGTCGGGAACATCAACCGGAGTCTTGAGAGTATCGCCGCTGTTGTCCAGGCCCCGGAATTCAGCCAGGCCATCGTGAACATCAACGGCGCTGTCCAGGATGCGCAACATCTGATTCGCAACGTGGATGCCCAGGTCCAGCCTTTGAGCACGGAATTGACGGCAACGCTGCGTGATTCCAGAACGCTGATCGGCCACGCGAACGAGCAGATCGTCACCTTGGGGACGAATTTGAACCAGGCGGTGGGAGACGGGCGCTCCTTGATCCACCAGGCCGGTGTAAACATCGACGATCTGTCGCGGGAATTCCAGGAGGCGATGGCTCCGGTTTCCGGGGCCATCGAAACCGTGGAGAGTCTGGTCGCGGAATTGCGGGTCTCCGCCAGGGCGGACTCCGCGCTGATGTTTCAGGTCAGGGAAACGTTTCGGGAAATTGAAAAAATGGCCATGACCCTGCGCAACCTGGCGGATCAACTGGACCGGCACCCCGAGTCGCTTCTGCGGGGCAAAGGCAGCCCAAGAGGTAATTAACCATGAACAAAAACAACGCTTCAGCTCTTTTCACATTCCTGTTCCTGACAGTGGCTTGTTGTTCCGGTTGCTCAACGAGAAGTCACCCGGCGGACTTCTATCTGCTCAGCCCGCAGCCCATGCCGCAACTGGCTGCGCGGGACGAATCGATCGGCGTTTTCCCGGTCAGGGTCCCGGACTACCTGGACAGACCCCAGATTGTGACCCGGACAGGAGAGAATTCGCTTGATCTGAATGAATTTCACCGATGGGCGGAACCGCTCCGGGTGAATATCACATCGATCCTTGTTAAAAATCTTTCGCACCTCCTGCAAACCGATCGGATCATCAATGCCAGCCGTAACCATGGACTTCCTGTGCGTTTTCAGGTCGACGTGGATGTGCTGCGTTTCGACGGAGTACTGGGTGGCGAAGTCATCTTGAGCGGACGGTGGGGCATCTTCAGCGATGACGGAGAAGAGATCTCTGTCCTAAGAAGCTTCTATTTTCAGGAGCAGACACATTCTGAAACCTATACTGACTTTGTCGCTGCCATGAGCCGGACCATCGCAGAGTTGAGCCGCGTCATCGCCGAGGAGCTGGAACGAATCTTGTGAGGTGGATATGAGTGCGCCATTGATTTCAGCGTTTGTTGTCCCTGGCCACTCGGTTTTGCCGCTGTTCAACCCGTCAGAGCATACATGACAATTCGTCATCTCCAGAAAGAGAAGCCATGAGTACACCAAGCTATATGATCACGTTTGTGCTTTTTCTTCTGGGCACCCTGGCCGTTGATGTCTCTTCCAGCTTGGCGATGGCTGAACAGGATGTGTCGGTGTCGGCTGAAGCACTTTTGGGTGGGATTCCAGCTGAACAGATTGATGCCGAAGTCGCCAGGCTGAGCGACGTCCAGGTCCGGGAAGAGCTGCTGGCTCGGCTGCACCAGGAGGCCCAGGCCTGGGAAGAGACCGAATCCACCGTTCCTACGTTTTCCGAGCGTGGGCGGGATGCTCTTTTACTGATGGACGAGCACCTGCGGAAAATTGTCGCGGCCGTGCCCAAAACAGGCGGAGAGCTGTTCCGGGTGATGGCCCTGGCCACGGATGGTCGTGGTTTTCTGGGCTTTCTGGGGCTTGTGGGCAGCATGCTGCTGATGATCGGCACGGGAATACTGGCGGAGTGGCTCTTCCGGCGGAAAATCAGGCCAATTTTCGGAAAAGTCGTTCTTCCCGAAGATCTCGGGTTGCTGAGCAAGATCGCCCTGGCCCTCTTGCAGACCTTTATCAAGAGTCTGAACGTGTTGGCTTTCGCGGTCGGCTCCATTTTGATCCTGGTCCTGCTGCATGAGACAGGCAGCCCGCCCAGATTGTTTCTGATTCTTTTATGGGAGTTGATCATCACCGTGCGGATCATCTCCCTGGTCGCGGGGCTGTTTCTGTCGCCGCACCATCAAGGCCTGCGGTTGACGAGTCTCTGCGATGCAACGGCTTCGCAGGCCAATACATGGATCTGGGTCCTCGCCATTGCCGGACTTTCACCACGCATCCTCTATGAAATGGTCGCAACGGCCCACGGCGACGCAGGGGTGATTCTCCTGCTGGCCACCGTCAAGGAGAGCATCCTGGGCATCCTGATCATCGCGGCAATTCTTTATTTCAAGAATACCATAGCCCGGTCAATTCGCGAGAATGCACCCGACCCGGACAATCCGACCACGCTGCGCCTGATGTTTGCCAACCTCTGGCATCTGATGGCGATCTTCTATTTCCTCCTGGTCATCGCATACTGGATTCTTCGCCTTTGGGTCACCGGTCAGCCAAGTCCTCCTTTTACCTATGTCGGCAGCCTGGTCATCATTCCCTTGTATTTCCTTTTGGATGAGCTGGTCCAATTGCTGTTCCGAAGAATCTTTGACGAGAAAAAAAACGAGGGGCAGGTTCCGGCAGACGATGCGGCAACTCAAGACCAGGGCGACAAAGCCGCGAGTGCCCAGGATAGCGGGCACAAAGGCGATGACGGTATCATCCCGCTTGCCGCGATCAAGCAGAAACTCCCCGTAGCGCGCCGGGCCGTCCGCCTGGTAATCGCTTTTGTGCTTTTCACCTCATTACTGAAAATCCGGGGAATAAGCCTCCCCCTGGGCGATGCCGTGACCCGTGCGGCCTTGGAGATATTCTTCACCCTGCTCGTGGTGCACCTGGTATGGGAAGTCATCAAAAGCTCCATCGAGCGGAGACTTCAGGCAGTCCCTGAAGGAAAAGACTCCGGCGGGTCACTTGCCCGCACAAAAACCCTGCTGCCGCTGTTCAAGAAAACCGTGGGCGTTTTTTTGCTCGTGGTCACCTTCCTGATCGTGCTGTCCTCCCTCGGACTGAACATCGGGCCGATGCTGGCCGGGGCGAGCATTTTCGGCCTGGCCATCGGGTTGGGCTCCCAGTCCCTGGTCAAGGACATCGTGGCCGGGGTTTTCTTTCTGATGGACGACACTTTTCGCGTGGGCGACTACGTGAGGATGGACGACAGGGAAGGATACGTTGAAAAGATGTCGCTGCGCACAATTCACCTTCGTCATTTTCTCGGATCACTCAACGTGGTCCCCTATGGGGGCATAAAG
>SKYX01000234.1 GCA_007127655.1 Desulfonatronum sp. | reverse complement strand
ACGCGCGGTCGATTCTGTTGATCCGCCCCCCTTATCTGGACATCAGCGCGACCATGATCCGGGACTACTGGAGCGCGGGCCGGGATATCCGGTTTCTCCTGCCAGCCCCCGTGCTGGCTGAATTGAACCGGAAGCGGTGTTTGGTGGAGCGGTATTGGGTAAAGCAAGAAGCCTGGAGTGATGTCGGCCAAGCCAACGACGTCAAGCCCGACCCGCTGAAAGGAGGCTGCATCCATGGCCGATGAAACGTCGCGAGATCAGGAGGAGCGGGACAGGCGAGACTGTCGGAATGGGCGGAATGGGCAGGATGGGAGCAGGTCGGTGTCGTCATGCCTTACCTGTGCGTTTTCTTCGAAAGGGCCGGGCACGGAATGTAAATTTTCCGAGTATCTCTGGTACATCCTCGGATGTGCGATGCTCGGGCTTTTGTTCATCGTCAGCAGGTATAATGCCACGCTCTTTCAGGCCATGACGGAGGTCATTTCTATTGCCGTGGCCTGGGCCGTGTTCATGCTTGTCTGGAACGCTCGGCGTTTTATCAACAACGACGCTTTGCTGCTGCTGGGCTCGGCCTTTTTGTTCATTGGCTTCATCGACCTCTTACACGCCTTGGCCTTGCTGCAAAGGGATATTTTTTTCGATGCGCAGGACGCGGACCTTCCAACCCAGCTCTGGCTTGCCGGGCGGTACATGGAGGGCTTGGCCATGCTGCTGTTCGCGTTGGTCCTGGGCCGTACCTTCCGTCCTTTCATTGGATTATTGTTTTGGGCCGGCCTGGCACTTTTCCTGTTGACCGCCATTTTTTATTGGCGGGTGTTTCCGGTCACGTATGTGGATGGCGAGGGGCTGACTCCCTTCAAGCTGTGGAGTGAATTCGTCGTCTGCGTGTTCCTGCTGGTCGCCCTGATAGTGCTTTTCCGTCGTCGCGGTTTGCTCGACGTCAGGGTTTACAGGCTGATTTTCCTGGCCATGGTTACATCCCTGGCCGCCGAGTCCACCTTTGTTTTTCATGCTTGCGTCGACTGCCCTCCCAATGTCGTCGGCCATTCTTTGAAAATCACTTCCTGTCTGTTCATCTATCTGGCACTGATCCGGTCCGGGTTAAAACACCCTTTTGACCTGTTGTTTCGTGACTTGGAGCGGGAAAAAGACGAGCTTTTGGCGACCAAGCAGCATCTGGACCTGATTTTCGACACGGCTCCGGTTCTGATTTGGCAAAAAGACCACAATGGAACCTACTTGGAGGTGAACAGGGTCTTCTGCCAGACAATGGGTGTGGTGCCGGAGCAGGCTGTCGGCAAGACCGACCAGGACATCTTTCCGCCCAAGATCGCGCGGAAATACGCTCTGGACGATCAAGAGGTGCTGCGCACGGGTCGCGACAAGATCGGCATGGAGGAGCAGTACGTCGGTACCACGGGGAAGCTGGGCTGGGTCGTGACGGACAAGCTGGCCTACCGTGACCGAAACGGTAACATCGCAGGAACCATCGGCTTTGCCAAGGATGTCACCGAACGCAAACAGGCCCAGATGCGCGAAAAGACCCAGCAGGAACAACTGGCCCAGGCCGCCAAGATGACCGCGCTGGGCACCCTGGTGGCCGGCGTGGCCCACGAGGTGAACAATCCCAATAATTTCATAATGCTGAACACGCCACTGCTGGAGGAAGTCTGGGCCGACTCCCTGCCGGTTCTGGAGGCGCACCATGCCGGGAATCCGGAGTTCATGCTGGCCGGTATGCCGTATCCGCGGATGCGCGATAACGTGGCCAGGTTGTTCTCGGGGATTCATGAAGGCAGTAAGCGGATCAAGCGGATCGTGTCCGAGCTGAAGACGTTTGCGCGGCAGCTCCCCCTGGACATGGGCGGCGAGGTGCGGCTCAACCAGGTGGTCGAGGCGGCCCTGACCATGCTCCGCAAGACCATCGCCGAGCATACCAACCGGTTCGAGACGCGGCTGGCCCCGGATCTTCCCCCGGTGCGGGGCGATTTCCAGAAACTGGAGCAGGTGGTCGTCAATCTGCTGATCAATGCCTGCCAGGCCCTGTTGGACAAGGACCGCCGGATCGTTCTGGAAACCTATACCGACCCTGCCGAGGAAGCCGTGGTTTTGCGCATCACCGACGAAGGGCAGGGGATCGCCCCGGAGATTATCGAACGGATCTGCGATCCATTCTTCAGTACCCGGCACAATGTCGGCGGCACCGGCCTGGGCTTGTCCATCACCTCCTCGATCATCCAGAGCCATAAAGGCCGGATGGCCTTCGATTCCGCGCCGGGTTTGGGGACCACTGTGACGATATTTCTCAAGGCGGCATCATGAAGCTGAACACCGAATCCGCATGGCCGATATTTCTCGTGGATGACGAAGAGTTGCTCTTGGACAGCCTGAGTATGACTCTGCTCGCGGCCGGTTTTGAAAACGTGGAAACCTTCACCGACGGGCAGGCCGTGTTGGACCGGCTGCCGGATGTTCAGTGTGCATTGCTTTTGCTGGACTTGTTCATGCCGGGCAGGGTGCCTGGGGAAGCGATTTTGGAACGCTTCCGGTCCGAGGTCCCCCATGTTCCCGTGGTGGTGGTCACCGGCGTGGACGAGACCGGGACGGCCGTCCGCTGCATGAAGGCCGGGGCCTTCGACTACCTGATCAAGCCGGTGGAGCAGGCCCTGCTGCTGGCCACGGTGCATCGCGCCCTGGCCCATGCCCGGTTGCTGCGCCAGAACATCCATCTGCGCGACAAACTCCTCTCGGAGCGCCTGGACCAACCCGAGGCGTTCAGCGAAATCATTACCGTGAACCGGCAAATGCGGGCCATCTTTCGGTACATGGAGGTGATCGCGCCTACTGCCGAGCCGGTGCTGATCACGGGAGAGACCGGGACGGGCAAGGATCTCACGGCCACGGCCCTGCACCGGCTCAGTGGACGCGGCGGGCCGTTTGTCGCCGTCAACGTGGCCGGGTTGGACGACAACATGTTTGCGGACACGCTGTTCGGTCACGTCAAGGGGGCGTTCACCGACGCCCGGCAAGATCGACGGGGCATGGTGGAGCAGGCTGCCGACGGGACGCTGTTTCTGGATGAGGTCGGCGACTTGTCCCTTGTCTCGCAGATCAAGCTGCTCAAGTTGATCCAGGATCACGAGTACCTTCCGCTGGGCGCGGAAAGGCCGCGCCGGAGCAGGGCGCGGATCGTGGCGGCCACCAACCGGGATTTGGAAGCGGCCGAAAGCAAGGGGCTGTTTCGCAAGGACCTGTTCTACAGGATCAACACCTATCACGTGCACCTGCCTCCCCTGCGGGAGCGGGGCCGCGACATCTTGTTGCTGGCGGAGCATTATTTGCGCCAAGCTTGCGAGACCTTGAAGATCCCCTATGAACGGATTGGCCCTCCGTTGGCGGATAGGCTGCTGTCCCACCCCTTTCCGGGCAATGTCCGGGAACTGCGCTCCCTGATCTTCAATACCATGGCCCAGGGCGGGCTTCAGGCGCTGGAGAAAAGCATGGCCGCCCTGATTACGACCCCTGTCCGGTACTCCGATGCTCCGGCCTCGGAAACGGCTCCAGAAATGGCTCTTGGAACGGACATCCTCTTCCCCGATCCCCTGCCGACCATGGATCAGACCGTACAGGAACTGGTCCAGGAAGCCCTACGCCGTTCCGGCGGCAACCAGGCCGCCGCCGCCCGAATGCTCGGCATTTCCCGCCAGGCCATGCACCAGAGGGTCAGTCAGCGGCGTTGAGGCCCGACAAGGTTAAAATCCCGAAAAGGGATGACGTCGTGGAGCCGGTGGTTTCAACCACCGGGAAAAATGCGGTGTTGTTCGTTATGGTCCGAATTTTCATAAATCCCGAAGGGATGACATCGTATATCCGGTGGTTTCAACCACCGGAAAAATCGTCGACATAAATCTCAATCCTCCCCCCTGCGTCAACCCAGCTTGACGCAAGCCATCCGTCAATATTTCTTGACCACGCTATCCATCACGCCGCACGAACACTCTTTTCCTCAAATCCCGCCTGATCGTCGTCAATCTGGCTTGACGTCGTTGCCGAGACGGCGTGTGCCGCATTCACGAGTAATACCTCAGTATTTCAATTGATTGGATTGTAAACGCTCCCTGGCATGGCAAATGCTTTGGACAGTCATGGCGCCATGTCGGTCAATCAGGGTCGATCATGGCGGACGGCAACCATCCTAAATAGGTACACTGTGTCTCAAAAAACGATCCTCATTGTTGACGACGAAGAAGAGGTCCTCTTTTCCCTCGGGCTTGTCCTGCGTCGGGCCGGCTACACCGTGCTGGAGGCCGGGCATGGGATCGAGGCTTTGTCTGTGATGGCCGAGGCCGCTCGAACCGGGCAAAGCATTGATCTGGTGATCACGGACCTGAGGATGCCATATATGGATGGCCCGGAGTTGCTGGCCGCCATGCACCGCAGGGGATTTGACCCGAACGTCATGGTCATGACCGGGTATGCCCACGAAGCGCCTGCCGCGGAGTGGCGGGGTAAAGGGTGTCCCTCAATCATCTACAAACCTTTTGAAGCCGAGGAACTGCTGCGGGAGGTCGCCGGGGTTTTGGCGGAGCCGTCCGTATGCGTCGATATGATAGATGCGTCTGCTCAGAACACATTCAACCAGGAGGGAGTCGGATGAAAAACATTAAGCTGGGAGTGAAGCTTATTGGTGGATTCGCCATTGTCGCCTTGATTGTCTT
>SKYX01000208.1 GCA_007127655.1 Desulfonatronum sp. | reverse complement strand
GGTCCGAGTCAGGATACGTGGAGTTCGTCAATTTTCTGGGCAGCCTGGTGGAGAACGGTGAACGGCTGGATTACTATGAGCTTGAAGGGACATACGTCAACATCAATGACCGGGACTCCCTGCAACAGGCCCGCTTTCACGAACGCAGCCGCAGGTTCCATGAAAAGCGGGTCGACCTGCTGATCTATTCCCAGGGAGACGAGGAGAACGTGGCCTTCACCGTGGATCGATACCGCGAGTCCCAGGATATCCATGCCGTCTATCTGGTGGTCCCCGCTGAAAACCAGGTGGAGGAGCAGATTTCCGATCCGGACGTGCGGGTGATTCGCTGCCCCAAGGAGTGCGTCCTGTACGGAGAGAAGATCAGGTACGCCTTGGATCGAATGGATGGCGACATCTTGATCCTGACCGAGGCCGACTACAGCTTTCCGGCCCGGGACACGGCCAAGCTGCTGACGTACCTGCGGGAGGCGGACATGGTCGTCGGCACCCGGACCACACGGCAGCTCGTGGTCCAGGGGTCGCACATGCGCGGGGTGGTTCGGCTGGCCAATATTTTCCTGGGCAAGCTCCTGGAGTCCCTGTGGTGGAACCGGGAGGGCCGGCTCACCGACGTGGGCTGCACCTTCCGGGCGATCTGGCGCCCGGCCTACGAGAAGATTCAGGGCCGCCTCACCGCCAGAGGCCCCGAGTTCTCAGCCGAGATGGTCATCGAACTCCTGCAGGAACGCCAGCGGGTGATCGAGATACCGGTGAACTACTTCAATATCAGTTACTCCCTGGCTCGCGCCTACCAGCGGCCTTCCACAGCCATGCGCTTCCTGGCTTTGATCGTTGGTCGTCGGCTTCGCTACTTTTTCTCTTCCTCGTCACCGTCCCAGACATCTCGCGCAAAAATTTCAGGCGCGTAGCAGGTCACTTCACACGGCCTTTTCCAAAAGCGCATCGCGGTGTTCAGGAAAATTCTCTCACCGGCGGCAAAGATCGCCCTCATTCTCATCTGCTTCGGCGTCATCTTCCGATCCGTGAATATTGCGGACGTCGCGGAATCGGTTCGGGACATCTCGCTCGCGCTGCTCTTCGCCGCTTTCCTTTGCCTGCTCGCCGACACCTTCATCTTGGCGATTCGGTGCGTCTACCTGCTGCAGGCAAAGGGCATCCGGATCAGCTACCCGTCCATGCTGCGGATCGTCTTTGTCAGCAACTTCTTCAGCCTGGCCATCCCCTCCAGCATCGGCGCGGACGCCTTGCGGATCATGCTGCTGAAGCGCGAAAGCTATTGCGTCACCCACAGCACCAGCATGGTGGTCATGGACAAGGTGCTGTCCGTGCTGGCCATGCTGGTCTTCTCCCTTGCGGGCATGCTCGTCGTCTGGAACGCGATTCCGGATCAGCGGGTTCTGTTATTTTTGATCGTGGTCATCGCCTTGACCTTGTTGGGAATTTTGGCATCTTTCTCCAAAATTCCGAAAAGCTTCCTGCGGTGGCTGTCTGAGCGGCTCCAGCCCCTGAAGAACGGCCCGAGGGGAAGACGGATAAAAGTTTTCGGAGTGTTGGAGAAGCTGCTCGTTCTGCTGTCCGGGATTCATGATTCGTTTGTTGATTTTCTAAAGCAGCCGCGCACCCTGGTTACCGTCTTTGGCTGGAACGCCGTGAACCAGGTGTTTCGCATTCTGATGGTCCACTTCCTTTTCCTGGCCTTGGGCTACTCCGTTTCCTTGCACATGCAGTTCGCCTTCGTCCCGGTGATCATGCTCCTGACCCTCTTGCCCATCACCTACTTCGGACTCGGCATCCGGGAAGGCGCCTTTCTGTTCTTCTTCACTCAGATCGGCATCCCTGCATCCGTTTGTCTCTCCGTATCCCTGCTCACCTACCTGCTGATCGTCGCCGGCATGATTCCCGGCGCGTTGTTGCTGTGGGTTCCGCGATCCAAGAAGGATAAGTGAGAAGAGAGCCGTTTGATGCACCAAGTGCCTAATTTCGACTAATTTTCGGCAATTCGGATTTGACGCAAGCTGATGTTCCCACAACCGAGATAATAGACGCGCGGCTCAACCTCCAAGAATTCGTCTATATCCAGGTGCAGAGTTTTTTTATCCCCTTCCAAACCAGACGAAACAGGACCGGAAGCGAGTATTATCCTTCCTCCAAGCACTGTTACGTCCACCATGGCTACTTCGCCATGTGGTTCGCAGCCGTCTACTTCCACGTAAAATTCGGCAAGATACCTACCTGGAGCAACATAATATCTTCGCCCTGAAGCAAGCATTCCCGCTGAATGATCGGCTTCTCGGGCAATACGAAGGAATTCACCGGATGGCGAATGAATGTTCGTGCCCGTGCGACGATGCAGCATTTCCGGTTGTACGAGGAGGTCGTAATCGTTTGCTGACTGGATGGGGATAATTTCTGGCCTGTCGCCACCACCGACAAGCCGGTAAGGCGCATGTTCCTTAAAAAAGCGTATCAATACTTTGTCCTGCTCTCCGAAACTTCTAACTATGAGAATATCGGTGTTTAACCCTCGCGGGTTGAAGATCATGTCATTGCCGTCTTTGAACGCAGCTTCGTGTTCCATCGGGTCAATGAAAACCAGGCTTCCTTTTGGTAATTCCTGAAGAGCGTCTAGAATCAGCCGTCTTGGCGTGGTCTTCTCGCGCATGTCCACGCCGGCGGAAACGATGAAGGGAATATTGACGCCGAGCCATACGGCCATGGCAATCACAACATAACGTGGTTTAATCCTATCCAGTATCTTATTTATCCCAAGCGATGCGCTCAAAACAAGGAAGGGAAGCGTTTCAAGGTAATAGATAGGTCCGAAATCAAGAGAGCCTCTATGCCAAAAAAAAATGTACCCAAGCCATATACTCAGGACTGTACCGATAAACAGCCTCGTCCAGTATCTTTTCCAACCGATCACCATCAACCCGAAACAGACAAACAATGACCCGAAAAAGCCCCAGAGCCAGATATTGAGCGAGGCAAGATTGGTGATAAGAATTTCGACGCCGCGACTCAAAGAGTGATCGATTCTTCCATAATGACGAATCCCAAAGCCGAGTTTTTGCGACTCGGTATATTTAAGATAGGTCATCATCCATGGATCGCCCGTGGAGAGCCAATTGTATATCAGTAGAACCAAAACACCTGAGGCGGAAGCAAGAGCAAAGGCGCAAGTTGCGATCAGCATCCTCTTGGACCGCTCGCGATACAGATGCCACAGAGAATCCAGTGCAAATGGAAGTGCTATGAGCGCCGCTGTATAGCTTCGATTGATGAAAAAAAAAGCCCATGCCAATCCGGCCATGACGGCGAATCGCGTATCGCCGGTTTTTTTCCAGTATATGTAGGAACACAGCATTGCCGTGGTTGCGAGGATCCCACTGGTATGACTGACCAGGGTGCTTGAATAGAACAGAAAATACGGCGAAAAAAGCAGCAAAATGGCGGCGGCGATTCCGGTCACATGCCCGTCGAGGCGTCTTCCAGCCAGATAGATGAGGAAGAGACTCAAGCCCGCGGCCAGGGCAACCCACAAGTACGGATTCCCAAGGAAAACACCAGGAACTAAGAAGAGAGGGTGGCCAAGCGCATACCTGGACAGCCATCCGACATCCGAGGAGCAGATGATCATTTCATGATGAAAAGCATCCGGGAATGGGGGAAAAGACCTGGCGACACGGCCTTCCAGAAAGTTATGGGCCTGGAAGAGGTAACTGTGCTCATCGGCGTTGAGTGTGGTATGCTGTAAAGCAAACGTCGCAATGAAATATGCAAGGAGAATAGCAAGGATTGAGAAAACAATGGCACAAATGTGCCATATGTCGATTTGCCTAGTGTTCATAACCATCAATGCGTTGTCGTTATTATCCGGGCCTGCTTGACAGGATGGCAGCTTTCTTCGGCGAAAACAACTCCAGCACGTAGGGCAGAATGGCTTCAGCCTTTTCTCGTTCTCCGGAGGCGTTAAGGTGGCAGTGATCCGTCCAGCTGCCAGGGGAGATCGCTTCCGCGGGGAAAGGGGCGAAGCCTACGGTGGAGTATTGCCGAGAGAAGTCCTTGAGTATCTCTTCATGGCGCAGAATCTGGGCGAGTTCAAAGTCTTTTCCCTGTTGCTCGTATGCACCCGGCGCAGCCCGAAACGGGGCAAGCAGCACTTTGACGTTGTTTTGTCTCAGTTCAAGGATCAATGTTTCGATGTTGTGCGCGAAGGACAATTTTCCAAGGGGAATCTCCCTCGGTTCAGCGACAAGCTCGCCGTTGATCCGAAACCACGGGGCATGGGGGATGGACCCTCCGTTGATGAAAAACTGGCCACCGGCAATCAGGTCTTCGTAAAAGACGTTCAGGATGATGTAGCTCGCGAACCGCGACCGAGCCAGCCAGCGCCACCCTTCCGGCAGTGGCCGCAGGTTCCGCATGGGTTGACGCCAGTTGCTGTTGTCCGGGTGGTAGTAGGGGTAGGTGTAGCCGTTGGCGTCGTTCCCTCCTGAATTGATGACAACGACGTCGGGCTGATAGTAGTGAAATTTGAAATGGTAGTGGGTCAGTATCTCCGCGGACGTCCCCCAGGGAAGGCCGGCGTTGATCACTTCCACGTCCGTATACCCCGAGGGCAGGTTCGCGCGCAACAACTCTTCCAACTGGGCCGGATAAGCCTGTTCCGGGCGGGCGACGCTCCAGCCGTACGTTGTTGAGCCTCCGAGACAGACAACCCGCAGCACCCCGTCCCGT
>SKYX01000098.1 GCA_007127655.1 Desulfonatronum sp. | reverse complement strand
TCCCTGGTGACCATGGGCCTGAAGTTTGGGGCCTTCTGGATGACCGGCTCGGTGAGCATCTTTTCCGATGCCGCGGAGTCCGTGATCAATCTCGTGGCCGGGCTGATCGCTTTTTTCGCGCTGCTCATCGCGGCCCGTCCGGCGGACAAGCACCACACCTACGGACACGACAAGGTGGAGTACTTTGCCAGCGGTGTCGAGGGGACCTTGATCCTCGTGGCCGCGGCGACCATCTTCATCACCTCGGTCCAGCGCCTGTTCGCCCCGATCCCTCTGGGCAGCCTGGGCTGGGGCATGGCGGTCCTGGTGGTGGCCGCGGCCATCAACCTGGGCGCGGCCAGGGTTCTGATGCACGGCGCGCGCAAGCACGACAGCATCACCCTGGAGGCGGACGCAAAGCATCTGATGACCGATGTCTGGACCTCCCTGGCCGTGGTCGTGGGCATCGGGGTGATCATCGTCGCCCCCGAAGAATGGCTCTTTCTCGACCCCCTGATCGCCATGGCTGTGGCCGCGAACATTTTGCGCGCCGGCGTGGACCTGCTGTGCCGCTCCTGGAACGGGTTGATGGATCAAACCTTGCCAGCCGAGGAAATCCAAATCATCACCGAGGCCCTGCAAGCGCAGGCCCCGGATGCTCCCTTCCACGGCCTGCGCTCCCGCAAGTCCGGCTCCCGGCGGTTCATCGACGTGCACCTGCTGCTGCCCGGAGAGTGCAGCGTCCAGGAAGCGCATGAACTGTGCGACAGGATCGAACACCTGGTCGAGTCGCGGTTGAACAACACCAGCCTGACCATCCACGTGGAGCCCGTGGAGGACGACGCTTCCTGGGACGGACACTGCATCGGCGGGGTGGCCAACGACGGTTCAGACCAGCATACACAACCTCCCGACAACCTTCAGCCGTCAAACGAAACACAAGGAGGATGACATGGAACTCAACCGGATGATTCAGCTTTCAGGGGTTCTCGGAGTACTCGGACTGCTTGGTTTCTTCAAGCCCATGTTCAGCGCCTTTGCCGCCTTTGCCGCGTTCGGGGCCTGGGGAGCGCCCGGCCCGTTACGCTACGTGGGCTACCTGGGCTTTTTGGGCTTTATCGGCCTACTGGGCTTTTTCCGCTGATCACCGCCGCGCCGGTGCTTGTCGTACCGGTGGCCAGGACGTGAGCAACAACCCGCATCACTAGGAGATCCGTATGCGTCGGTCCATTGAGCAGATATTTTTTGGCGAACCGATTACTGAAGGGGCGGGCGTCAAACTGCATCGTGCTTTTGGGTATTACGAGGCGGAGTTGTTCGACCCGTTTCTGATGCTGGATGATTTCCGTTCAGACCGTCCCGAAGACTACTTGAAGGGCTTTCCCTGGCATCCGCACCGGGGAATCGAAACCATCACCTACGTGCTCAAGGGCGATGTGGAGCATGGCGACAGCCTGGGCAACACCGGGATCACCTCTTCGGGGGACGTGCAGTGGATGACCGCCGGCAGCGGGATCATTCACCAGGAAATGCCCAGGGGCGACGTCCACGGCTCCATGCACGGATTCCAGCTCTGGGCCAACCTTCCGGCGGATCAAAAGATGATCGAACCGCGCTACAGGGACATCACGGCCGCGGACATCCCGGAAATTGAAACCGAAAACGGCTCACGGATCAAGATCATCGCCGGGAACGTGGGTGACGTTTCCGGCCCAGTAGACGACGTGGTGGTGGCCCCGGAATACATGGACTGCACCATCCCTCCGAACACGGAATTCATCCATCCCACCCGGCGCGGCTTCACGGCCTTCATCTACGTAATCGGCGGAGCGGGCACGGTGAACGGCACTGCCGTGGCCAATCGACAGGTGGTGCTGCTCGGCGACGGGGACGAGCTGGCCGTGGTCGCCGGGGAAGATCCTCTGCGGATACTCCTGCTGACCGGCAGGCCCCTGAACGAACCCATTGCCTGGCGCGGCCCTATCGTCATGAACACCAGACAGGAACTGGACTTGGCGTTTCAGAATCTGCGCGACGAATCCTTCATCAAGCATCCCCCGCGTCATTTGGAACATCATTAACACTCCAGCGAAACTTCCATTTTTTACGCCTGACTGAGCTTCGGCGTGCTCGCATTTTACAAATCTGAAACTACGAAAATGGTATTCGTCTGGTACTTTTTATCCGGATGGGTTTCTGCAATCCTGAAGGGATTCCATCGTATAGCCGGTGGTTTCAACCACCGGTAGCAGTATATTACAGGGTGTGAGTCCTGAAAGGACGACATTATTTTAGTTTTTCGGCATGAAATGTCGTCCTTTCTCAAGCCAATATCTACTCCAACTACGATTTCTCCCTTTCAGGGAGGTGAAGCTACAAGCCACACTGAAAACCCTCCGCGCATCGGTCCATGGGCACGGCCAAACTCAGGAACCGTTCGCACTCCGAGAACATCAGCCGTTTGTCCACCATCATCCGCAAAAAGCCGTCCAATTTGTCCGCGGCTAGGTGAGGGAGCAGGGATTGAATTTGGTTTCTGGTGCGGCTTTTCCGGCAGAAGAGATAGATGCGGCGCGAGGCTTGGGGCAGGCGGTGGGCGTCGTGGGTTTTGTCCGGGCGGCGGTGGGTGATGATCAGGAAGTCCGCGCCGTCCTGGTAGCCCAGGATCGGGGCGGGGTTCAGGCCGCGCATGGAGTGGGCGTATTCCCTGGCCCACTGCCTTGCCCGGTGTTCCACCGGTCGCCACAACCGACGCTGCTCCCGTTTGCCGCCGACGTACCCCTGCATCATGAAACGCAGGGTCCGGGCGATTTGGGGAGGAAACAGGACGCTCCAGCGTGGATCATTGCCCGTAAGGCGGATTCCGTGGCCGCGCGGATCGCGGAACACCGGGCTTTCCAGGCCCAGCCAGAAGGACACCGGGTTCAGGGGCAAATAGGGGGCGGCGAATTCCATGTTGGTCAGGGTTTCCTCGATATCCTCGGCCGTGGAGCCGGGAAAACGCAGCAGCAGGTTGCCGCCGTGGTGGATGCCCAGGACTTCGCAGTGGCGCATGACCTCGATATTGTCCAGGGCGCTGGTGCCCTTGTTCATTCTGGTCAGCAGGGCGCTGCTCAAGGCCTCGACGCCCACCTGGACTTCGCGCATCCCGGCCCGGCGCATGGCCGCGAGCAGGGTCGGCGGGGTGTCGGCCCGGATTTCACCGAATAGCCGGTAGTCCCTGCCGGATTCGGCCAACGCGGCGAACAGTTCCGCCGCGCCCTTGCGGGGGAGCAGGTTGTCCATGAAGGAAAAGCCCAGCACCTTGTGCCGGGTGCTCAGGGCAGTGATTTCTTCCGCGACCTTGCGCGGGGATTTGGCCCGGTACCCAGTCCAGTGTCGGTTCAGGTTACAGAACGCGCAGCCTTGGGCGGGACGATCCGGCGTGGGCTTTCTGATCCACCAACAGCCCCGGGAGGCCTCCAACGGGAGCACGGGATGGAACTGCTTCGCCGGGCCGAGGCGTTGCAGTTGGGCGAAATAGTCATCGAAATCTGGAGCGGGCAGTTCGTCCAGGTCCTGGATTTGTCGGCTTGGGCCGTCCGGGAGAGGACTCCGCGAAGCTTCTTGGCTCCTGCACAGGGCGTCCGTCAGCTCGGCCAGGGCCGTTTCCCCTTCTCCCTGGATCAGGTGATCGATCTCCGGAAACGCGGCGGCCAGGGCCGCCAAGGATTCGCCGGAAAAACTGGCCCCGCCGACCACGACGGGCAGTTCCGGATATTTGCGCTTGATGCGCCGGATCAGGACCAGGGAGCAGGTCAATTGGCACAGGGAGACGCTGAACCCGGCCAGGCCGAACGCGGACCAGTCGATGCCGGCGATGAACCGGTCGCAGGCCCTGCCCAGGGTCTGGGCCAAGGCCGACAGTCCCGCCGTGTGGATGGCCGGGTTATGTCTGCTTTCCCGCACGAAGAGCCGCTGAATGGCCGGACCCTGGTCCGGAAAGAGCAGGGCCGCGGCCACGCTTTCCGCGACCCAGGTTCGCTCGGAAATGGATTGGTACAGGGGATAACCGACGGCGGCGGCCGCCTGAAGATGCAGATGCTCCGCCCGGATCGGCACGTCGGGGAACCGCAGGCGCAGATGGGCCTTGAGCGCGCCAAGCTGGATGGAGGGCCGGTTGTACATGGCCCAGGGTGCGGAGATGAGCACCACCGGACGGGGGGCGGTATTCCTGTTGTCAGACTTGTGTTCAGCTGTATACATGGCAAGACTAAAGATATGTTGCGGTGAGAAGCGATCCAGCAAATATGACAGTTCCAAAGCTGGTTCACAATACCGAAGAAATTGTGCGTTATTCGGATTCCGTTGCCTTCCACACCCAAGATCCACATTGCAATGGGAGCACAATTCGGGCAAAGAAAACGTTCCTCCGCAAAGGCATGGTGGTCGGCAAAGGGTTCTTTCCCGTCCAAATTCTCATCAGCTGAAGAAGGCCGTTTCTTGAACAAGCTCCATCAATCCGCCGTCACCATCGTTCGTTTCGGAGCCGTGCTGAACTGGGTCACGGAGCGGATTTGCGCACTCTTGGTAGCGGTGATGGTGGCGATCATCTGGTGGGGGGTGGTCACCCGGTACTTCATTGGCTCCGGCGGCATCTGGACCGAGGAGCTGTCCCGCTACGTGATGATCTGGGCCGCGCTGTTGGCCGTGCCCGTGGGGGCCTACCGCCGGGAGCACATCGGCCTGGACATCCTGTTCCGCTTTTTTCCACGAAAAATGCAAAAGCCCTTCCG
>SKYX01000217.1 GCA_007127655.1 Desulfonatronum sp. | reverse complement strand
GATTTGAAACGCTGCTTCCGGATGAGCACCAATCCCCGATCATCACGGCCTTTCTTTCTCCATCCCATCCCGGCTACGAATTCGGTCGGTTTCATGCGGAACTCAAACGGCGCGGATTCGTGATCTACCCGGGCAAAGTCACCAAGACGGACACCTTCCGCATCGGCAACATCGGCCACGTTTTCCCCGACGACATCCTTGCCCTGCTCCAGGCGGTGCGGGAATCCATGTATTGGGCATGAACCCGATCAACAGGCTCAACGGTATATGAGAGACGGATTTCTTGACGGCGACGAACAGTTTCAGGCTCGAATCGCCTGGTTGTACTACAACCAGGAAATGACCCAGGCGGACATTGCCCAGCATTTGGGCATCAACAGATCAAGGGTGAATCAGGTTCTGCGGATTGCCCGGAACAACGGTCTGGTGCAGGTGATCATCCATTCCAGACTGGCTTCCTGCGTCGCCCTGGAACGGCAGCTGGAGAAGAATTACGGCCTGCGTCGCTGCGTGATCGTTCCGACGCCGGACCGGGAGGAACGTCTGTTTGCCGCTCTGGGTGGGGCGGCTGGGCTCCATGTTTCACAGAATCTGCGCTCAAGGCAGACGCTTGGCCTGGGCTGGGGCAGAACCATGGACGCGGCGGTCGGCAGCCTGACGGCCAACGGCTTGGCGGACATGCGGGTCGTGACCCTGTTCGGCGGCTTGGCCCGAAGCGCGGTGGGCAACCCCGAGGAGGTGGCCGTCAAGGCCGCAAGCAGGTTGAACAACGCTGAACTCTGGCGCATTCCGGCCCCGATGTACGTGGACACCCCGGAACTCCGGGACATGCTGGCCCGGCAGGATGTCTTCCGGTCCCTGTTCGCCAAGGTCGGCCTGGCCGAGATGGCCTTGATCGGGGTCGGAGACCTGACCTTGCGCTCCTCGAACCTGCTCTCCGGCGCGGTGAGTGAACAGGATTGGACGTCCCTGCTTCAGGCCGGAGCCGTGGGTGAAATTTTCGGCCGTTTCCTGGATGAATCCGGAAACGTTATCGCCCATCCCCTGAACAACCGCTTCACGGGTCCGAACTACTCGTCACTGCGTCGCATCCGGCACGTCGTCCTCGTCGCCGGAGGCCGACAAAAGCTCCCCATTCTTCGAGCCGCTCTGTCCAAAGGGTACGCCCATGCCCTCGTCTCCGACGAACGGACCGCCACTCAACTGATCGCCCAAAACCCTCAGCCCGCTTACGCCGCCTCCCAAGCGTTGAAACGGGAAAGGGCTGAATAAAGAAGGTCAAATGGAACCACGCCAAAAAAACTACTTCATCGACACCAACGTCCTTCTGGATGATCCGGAAAGCATCGCCATACTGCGCAACGGGCTGGAAAACAGGATTTTCATCCCCCACACCGTGCTTGAGGAGCTGGACAAGCACAAGACCGACTCCCGCCTTGGACATCAGGCCCAGCAAGCCCTGTCCTATCTCCTGGAGCACAAGGATGCTTTCGATCTGCTGGCCCGCATCCGGGAGAGCGAGGATGCATCCTGTCTGGCGGACAATCGGATTCTCGACGAAATTCTGCTGGCCACGGTGGAAAGCCCGATCCTGGTGACCAACGACAAGACCATGCGCATCAAGGCGCACAAGCTGGGCATGCAGAGCGAGCCCTATTTCCGGGCCAATCCGTTTTACAGGAACGAATCCCAGAGATACACCGGATTCGTCTCCGATGGCGAAGAGATCGTCATGAATTCCTTTTCCTGGGAAAACGGCAAGCCCGTGTTCAACGGCTCTGGCGAGCGCCGGGTCATCAGCCATCAGCATAAAGTCTGGAGTGTCCCGCCGCGCACCGTCTACCAGAACCTGGCCATGGAATTGCTGCTTTCCCCGGACATCGACCTGGTCACCCTGGAGTCCGAGGCCGGATTCGGCAAGACCTTCCTGTCCCTGGCCGTGGCCCTGCATCTGGTGCTGAACGAGAAGCGCCACCACAAGATCTATATCATCAAGCCCTACGTGGAGATCGGTCGGTCCATGGGCTATCTGCCCGGGGCGGTCAGTGAGAAAATGGCCCCCTATGTGCGCAACATCCGCGACCTGATCCTCAAGCTGCACACCATCCGCCCGGCGAACAAGCTGTTCATTGATCCCGAAGCGCCCTTGCCGGAATTCGACATCAAGCGTCTGGAGATCCTGCCCCTGGCCTTCATCCGCGGGATGAACATCGAAGACGCCGTGGTCATCGTGGACGAGGCCCAGAACATGTCCCGACTGGAGGCCCGGGCGTTGCTGTCCCGAATGTGCGGGAAAACCAAGGTGTTCATGATGGGTGACTCCCGCCAGGTTGACGCGCCTTACAATTCAGAATTCAACAACGCCCTGAACTGGACCGTGCGCAAGCTCAAGGGCATGGACCGCTACGCCCATCTGGTGCTCAAAGGTGCCCACTCCCGCGGCCCCATCGCGGACATGGTCCTGGCCTCCAGCCTGTAGCGGCCCGTTCGAACGTCTCCAAACGCCGAAAGCCGACCGCGTTATTCGCGGTCGGCTTTCATTTTGGTCGACAAGAGTCGGACTGTAGCGTCTGCCTGATCGCTGTTCATCCCTGCCTGGCTACGCGACCGTTTTTCTGCTTCCGGGCACTCATGAACTCCGTATACTCCTTGATCTTCGCTTCATGCTGTCTGCGAATGGTGTGCAGTTCCAGTTGCCGTTTGCGATACTCTTCCTGCGCCTTTTCCAGATTCACCATGGCTTCCTCCTGCTTCGGCTGCTTGATTGTTCGGCCTGGGCCGCGAACGTCGATTTATCCTTGCGACGGTCCTTGTTCCCGGGGTGACGGAGGCATTCCTACCGCGGCTCGTGCGGCAGTGCATCACTATTTCGTGACGAATTGACGGCATTTTCACGACAGGCATTGCCCATCCAGAGGAAAATATCCGTCAATTGCGCTTTTCGCCCCCCGGACGCTTAGGCCCGCCGCTGTTTCGTCATACGATTGTCACGCTTGCCTGGTATTGTAACAATGAGCTAAAGTCAGCCAGGATGGTCCTACAGCGCAGTCCTTTTCGCTCCATGGATCGACGGAACGGCGACCATCAAACAACCAGTTTAAGGAGTTCGGCATGATCAGCCTCGCAGTTTACAACATGAAAGGCGGTGTCGGAAAGACCACGACCACGGTCAATCTTGCGTATCTCTGTGCACAGGAGGGGCGGCGGACCTTGATCTGGGACCTGGATTCCCAGGGCGCGGCCACATTCTATCTGAACGTCGAGCCGGACCCGGAGATGAAGGCCAAGAACCTGCTCAAGGCCCACAAGGACATGGACTCCCTGATCCGCCCCACAGGATATCCCCACCTGGATATCCTCCCGGCCGGCTTTCAGATCCGTCATCTGGACGCCCTGCTGGAGGATGAAAAGAAAGGCCATAAACGTCTCGTCAAGATCTTCGAGACGTTCAGTCAGCACTACGACGTTGCTTTCCTGGACTGCCCACCCAGCATATCCTTCCTGTCCGAGACGATCTTTCGATCCGTGGACTGCCTGATCATGCCGGTCATCCCCACGGTGCTCGCCCACAAGGCCTTTGAACAGGTCAGATCCTATATCCAGGAAACAACGCACCACCCACTGCGCATCCTGCCTTTTTTTTCCATGTTCGACTGGCGCAAGAAAATCCACCGCGAAGCCTTTGACCAGGGAACCAAACCCGGCGGCGGCTACCTGCGCACCTGCATCCCCACGCGATCCATCATCGAACGGATGGGCGTCCATCGCGCACCATTGCCGGTTTCCAGCCCAAAATCGGACTGCGTCGCCTCCTACGTCGACCTCTGGTCGGAAATCAAAACCAACCTCAAAAATCCCCTACCTCGTTGATTCGGGACCTGTGCCGAACCATCCGATTCCTTAAGAGATTGACCCCATGTCCTCCACCACTTTTCCCGACCGACGCGGCTTCCTGGTTCGCCTGGCTGGACTGATCATCCTGCTGTTCGTGGTGAACAGCGCCGCCGGCCTCTTCAGCCTGCGCTTGGCAAGCCAACGGTACGCCAAAGACATGCAGACCCTGAACCAGCTCATGGAAACATCGGACAACGCGAGACAGGCTCAGGTGCACTTCAAGAACCAGGTGCAAGAGTGGAAAAACGTTCTGCTGCGCGGCGCGGACCCTGGCGATCTGGCTCACTATGCCACGGCCATGCGGGGAGAAGCGGCCGGGATGAGGGAGAAGCTGAACCTTGCGCGCGAGGGCATGGAGGAACTGCGGTTACCCGAGGCCGGGTTGGTTGCCCCTCTTTTGGCGGAACACGATCTGATCCTGAAAGCCTATGAAGAACAGCTGGATCTGTGGGGGGAAGATCTGGCCAGTCAGGCCGGAGACGTGGATCACGAATTGCGCGGAATCGATCGGGAGCTGAACGTGAGCCTGGACGACTTGGTGAGCGACTTGCTCATCCGCGCCGCCGCGCTGCGTCTGGAGCTGTCCCGTGAGTTCATGGCCCAGGACGCGACAACCACCCGTGTCCTGGTCATCGGGGCCGCGGCGACCACCATTCTCCTGCTGATCATGCTCGGCCTGGCCGTTCGCCGCGGCTGAACCGCGGACCGCGTCCCGAGATGCTGATCGAAATTCTGGGAACGATAACGGCCGGGCTGGGGCTGTTTTTCATCGGCGTCAAGCTGGTGGGGGACCATCTCAAGCAACTCAGCGGTCGCAAGTTCCGGAAGATCGTGACCAAGGTCGTGAACAACCCGGTACGAG
>SKYX01000090.1 GCA_007127655.1 Desulfonatronum sp. | reverse complement strand
TGCAAGACTGGGCAAGAGGCATATCTCAATGGTAGGACAGGCATCCTGCCTGTCCGTGCAGGCAAGATGCCTGCACTACCAAATTCAAAAACGGTATTTCAGTAACAGCCACGTCCCTTAAGTTAAAAAACAGCATCCCTGCATTGGAACAATGCCGGAAACACACTTTTTATCAAGGCAAGACGAACAAACACCTTCCGGACTGAGGACTACGGACGAACCTTAAGGACCTGGCCGGGGTTGATCCGGTCTCCGGTAATATTGTTCAGACGGCGCAGGTCGTCCACGCTCACCCCGTAGGTTCGACTGATCCGGAAGAGCGTTTCGCCGCGCTGTACTTCGTGGGTCACTGGCCTGGACGCTGCCGGACGTTGCTGTTCGGCCGGTGCCGGGGCGGGCTGGGGAGCAGGAGGCGGGGTCGCGACGGCCTGCTGCCTGGGCTGGGCCGGTTGTTGAGCCGGTTGTTGCGCCGGCTGCTGAGCAGGTTGCGAGGCGGGTTGTTGCCTGGCCGGCTGGGCCGCGGCCTGACTTTGCTCCGGACGCGGCGTGGCCTCGGCGGCTTGTTCCTTCATTTCGCGCGAGAGCTTGTCCACCCGCATGGTCAAGATGCTGAAATCTCCCTGCATCCGCACCAGGGCCTGCTGCCGCCCGCTCTCCTGACTTTCCAACCCGACAAGCTTGGTCTCAATGACCTCCAGCCGGGCCAGGATATCATGAAGATCACGATCCGACTTGCTCCCGCCCCCGGAAGAGGCAATGATCACCAGCAGAACCAGAACAAAGAGACCAATGCCCCCCAGGATCACATATTTTCCTCTCCCTTCGAGCGCGTCCCGCAACGTCCCCCGCTCCTCTTCTTCGGGAACTTCGACTTCTTGACGCTCTTGCTCCATGGACTCCAATTTTTGCAACCAGCTTTTTTTATCCATAACAATGTACTCCCATTGGCGGTGATGTTTCTATCCATGTTTTCAAAAATCCTTCCAAGTTGCAAGCGATTTGCACCTTTTTACTCTGCATTTCCGTCCCCCTCCACCGGGCTTCAGCCGGAGAACTTTCCGCTCTGCACAGGACAACCACTGCATAATCGCCAGCCCACTTCGCGGGAGGGTCACAAGCCCCCGGCATGATCAAAGCCCGAACTGCGGGCGTCCAACACTTCCTCCACGCCGTCCCGGCCAACTCTAACCAGAAACAACGCCTCTACCCCGTGCAAGGATTCCACCAGTTCCAGGCCTTTTTCAACGCCGAGCACCATCAGCCCCGTGACCAGGGCGTCGGCGAGGACCGCGGTTTCGGCCAGAACGGTGACGCTGGCCACGCCATTCTCCAGCGGATGACCGGTGCGCGGGTCCAGGATGTGGCTGAAAAAAAGACCATCGTGCTCGAAGAATTGCCGGTAGTCACCGCTGGTAAGTACGGCACCGCGGCCAGGGCGTAGCACCAGCAGGATCTCGTTCCAGTCTTGGCCTCGCTCTGGTTGGTTCACTCCGATGCGCCACGGCTCCCCTTCCGCATTACGCCCGGAAACACGGACATCGCCGCCGATATCCACCAGATAGTTCCGAACTCCTCGTTCCTCCAGCAACACGGTCAGCGCGTCCACGGCAAACCCTTTGGCCACGCCACCTAAATCCAGTTGCACGCCTGGATGTCGCTTGCTCAAACGTCCGGGTGTCGAGGCGTCGACCAGACGCAGTCCCACGGAGGCCAGAGCATGACGCACTGCTTCTTCCGATGGAGGACGCCATGTCTCCTGATTCGCGGCTCCTGAACCGAAGCCCCAAAGATTCAACAAAGGTTGGACCGTAGGGTCGAACGCACCGCCGGTCTGGTCGTAAACCTGCGTGGAAACGCGGAGGACATGCTCGAAATCTTCGGAGATGGGCATGGACTCGCCCATGGAAAGGGCGTTGAACCGGGAAATTTCACTCTCCGGGCAATAAACGGACATGGAGGCGTTGATTCGCTCCAGGCGGTCCTGAATCGCCCTTTCCAGCCCGGAAAGAGCCGAGGCAGGAGCATGCGTCGCACGTACCGTGTACGTCGTCCCCATTGTCGTGCCGCGAAAGATATGTTCCGAGGGTTGATCACAGCCGAAGAGCAACAATAGGATTCCGGTCAGCAAGGCCGTGCGGAATACGGATATAAAGCAGACTCGAAGGTCATACCGGGAGACGACAAAGAATAGGGACGGAAAGAACGGAAACATGGGCATAGCACTAGCGAAATACTGGTCCGAATCTCTCAATTCATGTACCAGCCCAGAACACGCCAGGAGATGTGCCCGGTCTGGTCCACGTCGTATTCCAACCAGAGGTTGCCGCGGACGTGGCCGTCCTCGAACCCGGCCAGGACCCATTTGTCGGTGAGCACGTAGGTTTCTCCGGTGATGATGTGCATGCTGCCGCCGAAAAAGGCTTCGGCCGGGATCAGGTCCGAGCGGCCTGCCAAATCCTGGATCAGGTCGAACACCGGGTTGGACAGCCCCTTGCGTTGCAAGCGGCGCAGTTCGAACTCGCTCAGCCTGGGCTGGATTTCGCGCTGGATGGAAAGCAGCGGCGCCAGGTTGGCCACGTCCAGTTGCTCCCGCAAGTCACGGCTTTCCATTTCGCACAGGCGCAGGGCGTCCCGTGATTGGTGCAGCTTGGCGTAGAGCGACAGGCAGGCTACGGCCAAGGCCAGGGCGATGACCCAGGGGAGGACATGTATGGAACGGGTGATCACCTGAGCCTACCTGTTTCGCCCGCCGCCTCGCCCGTCGGACCTTGGGCCTCAGGTTGAGGATGAATGCCGAGCTTCCGGGCCAAGCCCGCTGCTTCCGAAAACTTCCAGCTCAATTCCCAAAGCCGGTTCTCCACGGCCCAAAGATTGAGCGGCAGGGCCAGAACCGCGATGCGGTCCAAAATTTGGCCCGCCTCAGTCCAGTCCGGTTGCTCGGAAGCCAGCAGTTCCAGAAGATGCCCGGTCAGGCGGATATCGAATTCCCTCAGTGGTTTCCAGTTGGTGCGCAGAAAGAACTGAAATTCCTCCTGGTCCTCAGCCGCCCGCCCCAGGACAAGTTCAGCCCAGGCCAGTCCAGGCAGGTGCATCAGCCAGACGTCCTCCCGGACCGGGCGATGCTGGTCTTCTTGATAGCCTTGAAAATGGTCCGGGGTCGACCTCGCGAATCGAAGCTGCCCCTCCCACCATGCCTGGGCTCGACATTCCAATAATGCCTGGGAGATCAGCTCGCGTCTGTTCCAAGCCAAATCCGCCACGGAACAGGAGTGCACGGCTCCTTCCGGCGTATTAACGGTCACAGCGCCGAAGCCCCACCCGCCTTGCTCCGGCTTCCAGCGCCAGGAGAATGCCTCGGCAACTCCGGTGTCGGACCAAGTCAGCCGACCGCGACCCCGAACCTCCGAGCCGTCGGGTCCGTGTTCCAAATCAGGCTCAAGTTCCAAAACGAGTTCCGCTCCGCGCCAGTTGCGTTGTATGGATTGCCCGTAATCACTGAGCGCGACGGGGCCATTTCCATCCTCGCCGTCCATGAGCAGGCCCAACACGGTCCAGGAGGCCGGGTTCATGCTCCGGGGCAGGACATGGGTGCGCCACAGGTCCGCTCCCGTGCCCTTGCCGGGAATGTTCGACTCCGCCGCGGCCATGATCCGAACGAAATCCGCTGACCAGTCCGCGGCCCCGGTGGACCGGGCCAGTTCCATGGAGCGCAGGGCGTAGGCCATGGCGTTGAGCGGCTCCACCCGGCTGATTTCGTCGAAAAACCAGGCGCAACTGGCCATGGAGCACATGGCCCACTCCTGCATGGCCAGCAGGTTGAAAGCAGTTTCCCGGAGGCACGGATCAAGGCCCGGCAAGGCATGCTGGTCGAAAAAAACGGATCGCGAAACGCCGCCAGCCAACACGCGCCCATAGTCCAGCAAGGCTTGCCGGGGGTCGGTGAAGCAGTGTCGAGCAACGGTGAAATAATGCTCGTCCACGCGCTGCTTGTTGCTGTGCAGAGCTTCGCGTAGCGGCCCACGCCAGCGCTGGTTCCAGCCCGGATGCCCGCCATCGGCGCATCCGCAATCCGTGCGCCAGCGCTCCACCCCATGGACGCAACTCCAGGAGGACGGCTCGCGGAGCAATATCCGGCGAGTAGGCGGGTTGTCGGCCAGATAGGCCGCGAAATTGGTCAGCTCCAATCCTTCCCGACCCTGACGAATCTGTTCCAGGACATAGGCCAGGGCCATTTCGCCGAAGGAAAAATGGTGGCCATAGGTCTCGCCGTCCGTGGCCACGCAGAGCAGTCCCCGGCCCGCGGCCTGATTGATCCGCTGAAAATAGCGCCCGCCGTCTTCCAGGAGTCGTTCAAAGGCCACGGCCTGGGAGATCGGCCCGTGATAAAAAAACACGGCCAGTTCGCGCCCGGAAGGCAGCTCGGCGGCATACGGCTCGCGAATGTCCAGGCTGGATTCATCCACGTCGCGCTGGTTCGCGCCGTCCAGGTCGGCCACGGCTCTGGCCTGGCGAGGGGCCAGGACCACGAAGCGGAACCCGGCCTGGGCCACGGCTTCCAGGGTCGGGGTGTCCACCGCTGCCTCGGAGAGCCACAGCCCTTCCGGCTCTCGCCCGTAGCGGGCCCGAAAGTCCGCCACGGTCCAGGCCAGTTGGACTTCCTTGTCCAGGGGCGAGGCCAGAGGCATGATGATGTGGTGGGAGCACTGGGCCAGGGCGTTGCCGTGCCCCCAGCGCTCCAGGCTCTGGCGGTCGGCGTCCAGAATCCGGGC
>SKYX01000395.1 GCA_007127655.1 Desulfonatronum sp. | reverse complement strand
GAGTTATTTTCGCCCTGGGATTGGAGAAGGTCAAATTTGTGCTCTATCTGACGCGGGAAGGGACGTACGTCTTGTCTCGCGAGTATTCCTTTCTTGGTCTGCGTTATCTCAGAAGGGCCCAGCGTTTCACCACCCTGAAGGAACTGAACGCCTTCGCGACGTCGGAAAAGGACATGGACGCCGTTCGGTTCATCATGAAGAACGACGCGTCGTTTTTCCGGACAATGATCTGACGACACCGAATTCCGACCGCGGCGAAACAGGCCGCACCAAGGCGATGCCATGCAACGAATGGAAGTCATCTACGTCTGCCCGCTCAGTCGCGAAGAGGGGTTGCGAGCGAAAGAAAGCGCCGAGGAACTGTATCTTTCCGGCGACGGGGCCGCAAACTGCATCGACGTCTGGGCGTGTCCGGAGCGGGAGGGCGACATCGTCATTTTGCTGTATAAAGACCAGGAGCCGGGGATGGAGGAGTTGTCTCCGGAAGGAGCCAGAATCGCGGACTTTTTTTCACGGTTCGGCTGGGTTTCGCATACCCGGTGGTCGAGGGTGTGAGGGGCGGCAATCATCGATTTCGATCACGATTTCGATTTTGAGCATGCACTGAATGGTTGTGTCGTGTTGAATGAAAAACAGAGAGAGAACGGCATGAAGATATGGAGGGTCGGGATGCGAAGGGATGTTTGTTTTGTCCGGTATGGCGCGGCCATGATGGTCGTTTTGTTGTTTGTCCTCGGGCTGGCGGCGTGCGGTGGGCCCTCGGAGCCCCAGGAGCGTCCCGCGCCTCCTCCTCCGCCGGTGACCGTTTTGACCGTGCAGGCGCGGGACGTGGAGGTGGTTCGGGAGTATCCGGGCAGGGTCCACGGTTCGCGTCAGGTTCAGGTCCGCTCCAGGGTGGAAGGAATCCTGCGGGAGCGGATGTATGAGGAAGGCAGAGTGGTCAAGAAGGATGAGCTGCTGTTTCGCATTGATCCGGAGCGCTATGAGATCGCCCTGCGCCGGGCCGAAGCCGATCTGGCCGACGCCCAGGCCAACCTGAACCATGCCCAACGGGAGTGGGACAGGTATTCCCGGCTGTTCACCGAGGCCGCGGTGAGCGAGCTGGAGCGGGACAAGGCCCTGACCGTCCTGGAAACGGCCCAGGCCCGTTTCGCCCAGGCCCAGGTGGCCGTAACCGACGCCCGGCGCAACCTCGGCTACACGGAAGTCCGCGCCCCAGTGGCCGGAGTGACCGGACTGGAGAACCTCTCCGAGGGCAATCTGATCGAATGGGGCGGGCTGCTGGCCACCATCACCCAGCAGGACCCGGTGCATGTCCGGTTCGCCCTGCCGGAAACCGACGCCGCAATGCGTGGCGACGGCCGCTCCCGGCGCGCGGAACTGCTGCTGCCGGAAGGGCTGAAATATCCCCACCCCGGAGACATCGACTTCACCGCCAGCGTGATCGACGCCCAGACCGGCACGGTCACGGCGCGGGCCATTTTTCCCAATCCGGACCAAACGCTGATCCCCGGACAATTCGTCCGAATTCGAATCGCCCTACAACATTTGGAAGGTGTTTTCGCGGTGCCCGAGGCCGCCGTGGGCCAGGGCCGCGAAACGCCGCACCTGTTTGTCCTGGACGACGAGGACACGGCCGGGATCAGGCCGGTCCGTCTGGGGCCGGTGACCGACGGTCGGCAGATCGTCCTGGAGGGACTGAACAACGGCGACCGGGTCGTGATCAATGGTCAGGTCGCCCTGCGTGATGGCACACCCGTGAACGTCGTGGAGACCGTCCATGACGATGCCGTGGGGGACGCTCCCGAGGGTGATCAAGTGAGCAATCAAGTGACCAACGGCCAAATTTCCGGGGAGAATCCGAAGCCGGAGGAACGCTGATGTTTCGCTTCTTCATCGATCGACCGATCTTCGCCTCGGTCATTTCCATCATCATTATTTTGGCCGGAGGGGCCGCCCTGCGCGTGCTGCCCGTGGAGCAGTATCCGAACGTGGTTCCGCCGCAGGTCGTGGTCGCGGCCATGTACCCGGGCGCCAGCTCCGAAGTCATCGCCGCGGCCGTGGCCGCTCCCCTGGAGCAGGAAATCAACGGCGTGGACAACATGATCTACATGGAGTCCAGCGCCACGGACTCCGGGATGCTGCAAATCACGGTCTCATTTGAAATGGGCACGGACCCGGACCAGGCAGCCATCAACGTGAACAACCGAGTACAATCCGCCACCTCCCGGTTGCCCCAGCGGGTCCGGGACCTGGGAGTGCGCGTGGAGGCCCGTTCCACGAACATCCTGATGGTTCCAGTGCTCTACTCGCCCGACGACAGCCGGAGCACGCTGTTCATCAGCAACTACGCCCTGCTCAACGTCCTGGACGAGCTGGTCCGGCTGCCTGGCGTGGGGGAGGCCTCCCTGTTCGGTTCCCAGGACTACTCCATGCGCATCTGGCTGAACCCGGACAAGCTGGCCCAGTACGACCTGACCCCGTCGGACGTGGCCGCCGCCGTCCGGGAGCAGAACGCCCTGTTCGCCGCCGGTCAGTTGGGCGCCGAGCCTTCCCCCGCGGACCAGGCCTTCACCTTTGCCGTGACCACCCGAGGCCAGCTGGCGGACGCCCAGGAGTTCGAGCGGATCATCCTGCGCTCCTCCGAGGACGGGGGCGTGCTGCGTCTGGGCGATGTGGCCCGGGCCGAGCTGGGCTCTCAGAGTTACGCCTTTTCCGCGACGTACAACGGCCAGTCCGCCGTGCCCATCGGGGTCTATCTCCAGCCCGGGGCCAACGCTCTGGATACGGCCAATCGAATCCACGACACCCTGGAGGCGCTTTCCCAGCGCTTCCCGCCCGGCGTAGCCCATACCGTGGCCTACGACACCACCGAGTTCGTGGAAATCTCCATCCGCGAAGTGATGATCACCCTGGTCATCGCCGTGGTCCTGGTGGTGCTGGTTACCTTCGTCTTTCTGCAGCGCTTCCGGGCCACCCTGGTCCCGGCCGCGGCCATTCCGGTCTCCCTGGTGGGCACCTTTGCCGGGATGCTGGCCATGGGCTTTTCCGTGAACCTGCTGACCCTGTTCGGCCTGGTGCTGTCCATCGGCATTGTGGTGGACAACGCGATCATCGTCCTGGAAAACGTGGACCGGTTGATGCGCGAACAGGGCCTGCGGGCCCGGGAAGCAGCCATCGAGACCATGAAGCAGGTTTCCGGAGCCGTGATCTCCTCGACCCTGGTCCTAGTGGCCGTGTTCGTGCCCGTGGCGTTTCTCGGCGGGATGACCGGCGAACTCTACCGCCAGTTCGCGGTGACCATCTCCGTTTCCGTGGTGGTTTCCGGCGTGGTGGCCCTGACCCTGGCCCCGGCCATGTGCGCCCTGCTTTTGGACCGCAAGGTCCGCAAGACGTCCGGGCCCTTTGCGCTGTTCAACTATTTGTTCGACAAGCTCACCGCCGCCTTTGCCTGGGTCGTGGAGAAGATGCTGCGCCACGCCGCGATCAGTATGTTGCTCTTCCTGGCCGTGACCGCCGGGACGGTGTACGCGGTCACGCGCTTGCCCTCGGGCCTGGTTCCTCAGGAGGACCAGGGCGTGGCCATGGTCGTCTTTCAACTGCCCCAGGGTTCGGCCCTGCCGCGCACCGAGGCCGCGCGGGAGACCATCACGGGTATGCTCACCGGCCTGGACGAGATTCAGGACTTTACCACCGTGGCCGGGTTCGACATCTTTGACGGAGCCTTGCGCACCAACGCCGGCCTGGGCTTTGCCAACCTGACTGACTGGAAGGACCGCCGAGCCCCCGGCCAGGACGCCATGTCCCTGGCCGGACGGATCATGGGCATGGGCATGAGCGTCCCGGAAGCCAACGTGCTGGCCTTCACCCCGCCGCCCATCCAGGGGCTGTCCCTGACCGGAGGCGTGCAGGGCTACCTGGAGGTCCGCGACGGCTCCTCGCCCCGGGAGGTCGAGACCCGGGCTGGACGTTTCATCGCGGCGATCAACGCCCGCCCCGAAGTGACCAACGCCCGGGTCACCCTGGACACCACCATCCCCCGCTATCACGCCGAGGTGGACCGGGAAAAGGCCCGGGCCGCGGGCGTGCCCATCAACCAGATCTTTGAGGCCATGCAGAGCACCTTCGGCGCCCTGTACGTCAACGACTTCACCCTGGCCGGACGCAACTGGCAGGTGAACATGCAGTCCGAGGGCGAATTCCGGAGTCGGCCCGAAGACCTGAACCGGGTCTTCGTACGCTCGGAGCACGGCCAGATGCTGCCCCTGAGCGCCCTGGTCACCCTGGAGCGCCAGCCGGGCCCAGACGTCATCAACCGCTTCAACGGCAACGCGGCGGCCAAGTTTTTCGCCGATCCGGCCCCGGGCTTCACCACGGGCCAAGCCAAGGAGGCCATCGAAGAGACGGCCCTGGAAGTGCTGGACCAGGCCACGCGGATCGGCTGGGTGGGCGAGGCCTACCAGTTGGACGCTGCGGCCGGGGCCGGAGCTCTGGCCTTCGGTCTGGGCCTCTTGATGGTCTTTTTGATCCTGGCCGCCCAGTATGAGCGATGGTCCCTGCCTTTCGCCGTGGCCTCGGCCGTGCCCTTCGGCGTGCTCGGCGCGGCCCTGTCCGGCCTGTGGCGTGGATTTCCCAACGACATCTACTTCCAAATCGGCCTGTTGGTGCTCATCGGACTGGCGGCCAAAAACGCCATCCTGATCGTGGAGCTCGCGGCCCAGAACCGGGAACGCGAAGGCCTGTGCGCCTTCGACGCGGCCCTAGCCGCGGTCCGGCAGCGCTT
>SKYX01000347.1 GCA_007127655.1 Desulfonatronum sp. | reverse complement strand
TCACCGGCCCGAACAGCTCAAAGGCCTGGACCCGCTGGAAATGTATGAACGTCTTCAGGCCGTCACCGGCAAACGCCAGGATCCCTGCGTGCTCGACGTGTTTCTCTCCGTGACCCGATTCATGAACGGCGAAGCACCCCGGTCCTGGTGGGAGTATACGCGGGAGCGCAAACAAATGCTGGAATCTCTACGCTGAAATCCCGGCGAAGAGCGCCAATGGACCATTATGACCGGTTCACCACGGCCTGACGCCCCTTGTCGGTCAGGCGGTATTTCTGAAGGCGGCTGTTGGGTTTGCCAGGGATTGTCATCTCAATCAGGCCATCGGCCAGGGCCGGTTTGAGGTAGCGCTCGCGGAACGATTTTCGGTCCGATAGGCCCAGGGCCAGTTGCAACGCTTCCCGGCCCATCTCGCCCTGAATCACCGCCAGCAAATCACCAACTTGGGGGGTGACTTGGGGGGCGACTTGGGGGGCGAAGGTGGTCAAAGTCTCCAGAATCATCCGCAACATGAAGGCGATGAACGGCGCGGAATCGGTCTGGCGGGTGCTCTCGCGCAAGACATGATAATACTCTTCCTGGTGCTCGAAGATCAGGCTTTCCACCGGGATATCGGCGAATAGGGGATTCCAGCGGGTCAGAATCAGACTCTGCCACAGCCGCCCCATCCGGCCGTTGCCGTCGGCAAAGGGATGAATGAATTCGAATTCGTAGTGAAAGACGGAGCTGGAAATGAGCGGATGGGCTTCGGTAGTACTCAACCAGGCGAACAGGTCGGCCATCAGCCGTGGTACCCGGGCGGCGGGTGGCGCCATGTGTATCACCTCTTGGCCTGACATCACTCCCACGCCACCGCGTCGGTAGCTTCCCGCTTCGTCAATAAGGCCGGACATCAAAATTCGATGCGCCTCCAGCAGGTCCTTTTCCACCCGAGGCTTCCAGGTATCGAAACGTTCATAAGCGGCCAACGCATTCTTCACCTCTTGCACCTCACGTGGTGGGGCGATGACCCGCTTGCCCTCCAAGATAGCGCTGATCTGCGCCTCGCTCAGGGTGTTGCCCTCGATGGCCAGCGAACCATGAATGGTGCGGACGCGATTGATGCGCCTCAATCGGAGCGCCTTGGCCTGGTCCGTGAGTACGGTCAGCCGCCCGACGGCCTCGCTGATTGCGGCGACCCGGTTCAGGATTTCCGGGGTGATTGTGAAGGGCGGCTGGTATTTCATGTTGCCATCCTGACTGTTTGAAATAGCCGACTCCGTTGACTCATGCCGGGAATTGGGGAAATGGAAGCAGGCCTGGAACCGATGCGAATCTCCCCAATGCGCGGTTCCTGGCCGAAATAATGACGGCTGCCGTGCTGTCCATGCTTGAGACTCCTACCCGCCCTGCATGAATTTCTCAACAGACGTTCGCCTCGCCTTCAACGACGCTGAGGAACTCCGGCCCACCCTCCCCAAGCCATTGAGGCTTGAAGCACGCTCCTTCTGCTGGTAACTACCCGAGACAGCCTGCCTGAAAATCCATCCTCACCGACTCTCGGGCCGGCTCCGCCTCGCAAGGGGCGGACGCATCGACACCAATCTCACCAACATCTTTACCGAAAAAAGGATTTCATCATGTCCGCGGCCATCGATCTGACCATCAATCAAGCCGGGCTGGACCGGGCCGTTGAGCGGGCCCGGGAGCGCGGCATCATCATTCCCACCTTTTCCCAGATGCGCGACCCGCAAACCATCCCCGCGACCATGCGCGAGAAGCTGTCCGGCCTCGGCCTTTGGGACCTGGACCCGGCCAACCTGTTCCGGATCACCTGGCGCAACGAGCCCACGGCCTCGGGCGGCGGGTTCGGCGGGGTCAATCATCTGGTTCTGCCGCCGGAGTTGACCGGCGCGCCCTGCCGAATCGTGGTCCTCACCGGCAAGTGGTTCCCCACGGGCGCGCACAAGGTCGGCGCGGCCTTCGGCTGCCTGGTGCCCCGGCTGGTCACCGGCCAGTTCGACCCCACCACCCAGAAGGCGGTCTGGCCCTCCACGGGCAACTACTGCCGGGGCGGGGCCTACGACTCGGCCCTGCTGGGCTGCTCCTCCATCGCCATCCTGCCCGAGGGCATGAGCCGGGAGCGCTTCGAGTGGTTGACCAAGGTGGCCGGAGAGATCATCAAGACGCCGGGATCGGAATCCAACGTCAAGGCAATTTTCGACAAGTGCCATGAGCTGCGGGCTTCCGGCGACGACGTGGTCATCTTCAACCAGTTCGACGAGTTCGGAAACTACCTCTGGCACCACGAGATCACCGGCCCGGCCCTGGAAGAGGTCATGACCGGGCTGACGGACAAGCCCTCTCGGATTCGCGGCCTGATCCTGGCCACCGGCTCCGGCGGAACCCTGGCCGCCGGGGACTACCTCAAGACCCGTTTCCCGGCACTGAAAATCGCGGCCTGCGAGGCCGGCCAGTGCCCCACCCTGCTCTTCAACGGCTTCGGCGACCACCGCATCGAGGGCATCGGCGACAAGCACGTGCCCTGGGTGCACAACGTCAAAAACACGGACATGATCCTGACCATTCACGACGAGGCCCCCATGCAGCTCATCCGTCTGGCCAACGAGGAGGCCGGACGCGAATACCTGGCCTCCCGGGGCGTGGCTCCGGCCCTGGTGGAGCAACTGGACCTGATCGGCATCTCCGGCTGGTCGAACATCATTTCCGCGGCCAAATTCGCCAAATGGTTCGAACTCGGGCCGGAAGACGTGGTAGCCACCGTGGCCACGGACTCCATGGAAATGTACGGCAGCCGCCTGGAAGAACTGTCCGCCGAGCGCGGCCCCTTCACCGCCGTGGACGCCGCCGTGGCCTTTGAACGCCACCTGCTGGGCCAGGGTCTGGACAACCTCCTGGAACTGAACCACTGGGATCGCAAACGGGTCCACAACCTGAAATACTTCACCTGGGTCGAGCAGCAGGGCAAAACCTACGAGGAAATCCAGGCCCAATGGCACGACGAGGACTACTGGACCGGGATCCCCCGCCAACTGGAGGAAATCGACCGGCTGATTGAGGCGTTCAACGAGCGGGTGGGGTTGTTGGCGGGGCTTGGGTAGGCGCAGGGCGCATCTTGTCCTTACTTCGCCTGCGTGTTTTTGATATTATTTGCATTTGAGCATCGCCTTTAGTGATATGCGTGTCCATGGAAAAAGAAACCAAGCCTTTGAAACTGGCTGACATTGCCGAAAGTATCCGAATTGATCCACGGAAACTGGTTCTTTACGCGCTCAATCCTGATTCTCCGCTCGGACGGCACAAAGCCGTCCATTTTGAAAAAGTACTTGGTTTTAAAAAAGATAACCATACAGAACTGCTACGACAGCTTGAATGCGGAGCCATGCGGGCGGAAGTCTCCTTCCACAGCGAGGACAAATTCGGAAAACGCTACACTACGGATATCCTGGTGAATGGAACGGAAGGTCGCAATGCTGTCGTGAGAACAGGGTGGATCATCCCTCCCGAAAGTGCGGAGGCACATCTCGTAACACTTTATGTGAGGAAGAAACCATGATGCCGGACATAGGAGACATCATCGAAGTTGTCACGGATATTCCGGAAAAGAATCTGCGTGCCGGAGTGCAGGGAGCTGTCGTCCATGGCCACGGTAATGACGTTTACGAAATCGAATTCATCGACGACGAAGGGGAGACTCTCGACTTTTCGGCTCTGCACGCGAACCAGTTCATCGTCGTGTGGCGAGCGAAAAGCCGACAATGGATTCCCGTTGCGGAGCAGACCTCCGCTCTGGTTGCCGGCCTGCCCGATGACGCGGCAAGGCAGGTGCTGAATTTTGCACGATTTTTATCTGTCCAATCCTGTCTCGCCCAGAGCGAAACATCCTCACGTGCTTTCGGCACAGGAGGCTCGCATCATACACCATTAGTCAAGCATCCGCAGTGAATCTCCCCTGAACACCAGCTCCCAAAACAAGCCTCAAAACAACCTTGGACGTCACCATGGATTTCATCCTGAACAACACCCCCGCGACTTACGACGGCGACCCGGAACGCTCCCTGCTCACCTGGCTGCGGGAGGACCAAGGGCTGACCGCGGCCAAGGACGGCTGTTCCGGTCAGGCAGCCTGCGGGGCCTGCCTGGTGGAGGTGGACGGACGGGCCGCATTTGCCTGCGCCACGCCGATGCGCAAGGTAGCGGGCAAGCATATCCTGACCATGGAGGGTTTTCCGAACGACCTGCGCCGCGTCCTGGGCCGGGCCTTTGCGGAAAAGGGCGCGGTGCAGTGCGGGTTCTGCACGCCGGGCTTTTTGACCCGGACCAAGCTCTTGCTGGAGCAAACCGCCGAACCCACCGTCGAAGACGTGATCAAGGCCGTGCGGCCGCACCTCTGCCGCTGCACCGGGTACGTGAAGATCGTGGACGCCATTTTGGAGGCGGCCCGCATTCTTCGTGGCGATGTCTCCCCGCGTTTGGATGCCGCCCCACCCGTGCTCGGCGCCAGTCCCGTCCGCTACGGGGCCTTTGAGCGGGCTGTGGGTACCCAACTGTTTACCGACGACCTGCGCTTTCCGGGCATGCTCCACGGCGCGCTGCACTTCAGCGCCCACCCTCGGGCACGGGTCGTGGCCATTGATTCCGGCGAGGCCCTGGCCGCGCCGGGCGTGGTCCGCGTGCTTACCGCAGCGGACGTTCCCGGGGAGCGCACCGTGGGCATGATCGTCCCGGACTGGCCCATGTACGTGGCCCCTGGCGAAACCACCCGCACCGTGGCCGACGTGCTGGCCTGCG
>SKYX01000055.1 GCA_007127655.1 Desulfonatronum sp. | reverse complement strand
TTGTGCTCTTGGCGCTGGGCAACGGCTTGATGAACGATTCCTGGTTCAGTCAAACAGTCGATCCGTTCCAAAAAGGGCAAACCAGCCTCAAAAATTTCAGATGGTTACGTGAGAACAAAATAGCCCTGGGGTGCTTGGCCTCACTCTGCCTGAGAGCCTCTTCCGCTCGCTTGCGCTGGGTAAAGTCTCTGGTACTGAAAAGGATTTCCTTGGGATTTCCGTACTCGTCCTGAATGATTTTCCCGACGGTCTCGAACCAGAGGTATTCTCCGTCGGCGCGTCGATAGCGGTATTCAACCTTGCGGCCACTATCCTGCCTGGAAATGAAGTCCTTGAAAACTGCCACAACATGGGGCTGGTCGTCAGGATGAACGTAATCCAGGACATTTTTGCCAATCAGTGTCTCGAGTTCATACCCCAGTATGGAATGTGAAGCGCCAAGAAAATTGAAATTTCCTTCCAAGTCTGTGATGGAAACCAGGTCAAACATGTTGTCCACGACCGTATTGAATCTGGCGGGTCTCTCTCTCAATTCTTCAACGAGGACATTACGTTGCGAAATATCAGTGATGACCCCCTGGTACTGGACGATGTTACCTTCTCAATCCCGAACGCCACGCCCACTTCGAGACACCCAGATAACCGTGCCGTCCCGACGGACCATCCGAAACTCCTGGTCCTTGACCTCGCCTTGCTCTTCAACAACTCGCTTGAATTCTTCCCTGTCAGCAGGATCGACATATAATTGGCCTGCAATGTCCGTGACGGACGAAATCAAGTCCTGCGGGGATGCGTAGCCGAACATTGTTGCCATGGTTGGGTTGGCCGCCAAAAAACAACCATCCGGAGTGGATGTGTAAATTCCGATGGGTGCGTTGTCGAAAAAATCTTGAAGATTTATGTCAGGTAGCAGGGAAGGGTCGGTAGCGGATAGAGTTGAATCTGGCATGAAAGGCTCCGAGGCGAGGGGTCATGGGGACAGTTGGATTACTTTTCTTTCTTTTGTTTCTCTTTCTTGGCCTCTTTCTGCTTCTTGTCCTTGGCCTTTTCTTTCTTTCCTTTCGTGTCGCCCATGTTGTTGTTCCTTGTATCAATGTGGAAAATCAGCACTATGCCCAAGAAATATCGTAACCCTCTGGTCCACAATCAAATTTCTTCAAGAGATTGCCTTGGTCAGCCAGAGTCCGTCAAGCCCTGCGGCCCTGGAAAGCGCGACGTAGAGCTGGCCGTGGGCGAAACAACTTCCACCCCGGAGGTCGAGGCACACCTTGGGAATGGTCACCCTGGCTCTTGTGGAACGTGATGGCCCAGCCCAGGCGTTCCAGGAATGCCGTTTCCGCCTCGGTGTTCACACCGTCCGCATCGCACAGGCACACGGCCATTTAAGTTTGGGTCTGTGTCGGTGCTGACCATCAACGACTTCAACTATGAGAAATCGTACGCCCAGCCTCGCATATTTTTATTTTCGGATACTTTACTCCTTCTCATCCAGTACCTCCCGCACCGCAGCCGCCAGTTCCTTCAACTGGTAGGGCTTGCCGATGAAGCCCTTGGCCCCTGATGCCAGAGCCTCCTTCCCGTGGCCATTGACCGTGTAACCGCTGGCGATGACCACCTTGGCAGAGGCGTCGAGTTGCATCAGTTCCTGCAGACAGCGATACCCACCCATACCGGGCATATTCAGGTCCAGCAGGACCAAATCGATGGACTTGCCTTCATCTTTATAGATGCCCACGGCATCTTCACCAGTGGCACAACTTTTCACGGAGTATCCGAGGGACTCCAGGGCTTCTTTTGTCAATTCACGGATTTCAGGCTCGTCGTCGACCACCAGGATGGTTTCGTGCCCGCCCTGGGGTGATGATTCCGGCAATAGTTGCGTTTCAGGTATATCGCCTTGTTCCCCAGTAGGCAGGTAGACCCGGAACGTCGTGCCTTTGCCCGGTTCGCTGTAGCACTGGATATGCCCACCATGGGCTTTGACAATGCCGTAGACCGAGGCCAGCCCGAGACCCGTCCCCTTGCCCACCTCCTTGGTGGTAAAGAAGGGATCAAAGGCATGGTCCAAAACTTCCTTGTCCATGCCGCATCCTGAGTCCGTGACGGTCAAAAGAACATAAGGACCAGCGGAAGCGCCCGGATGGAGCCTCGTGTACGTTTCGTCCAGAACCACATTGATTGTCTCCACCACAAGCTTACCACCGTCAGGCATGGCGTCCACGGCATTATTCGCCAGATTGAGCAGAATCTGTTCAATCTGCATCGGGTCGGCAAAAATCGGCCTTGCTTCTGGGTCGATGTGCAATTCCAAGGTGATGATCTTAGGGATGGTCCGCTCCAGCAGCTGGGCCATGTCCTGCACTTCCTGGTTCAGGTCAACATGCATCTTACGTGGCGCGGCCTTGCGGCTGAAGACCAAAAGCTGTTGAATCAGTTGGGCTGCTCGGTTCATAGACCTCATTGCAGTCATCAACCGAACCGAGTCAGGATGACCCTCGGGTTTACTCAACAAGAGCATCTCAATATTGCCCCGCATGGCGTGGAGCATGTTGTTGAAGTCATGGGCAACGCCTCCGGCCAGGATGCCGATAGACTCCATTTTCTGAGATTGGAACAGTTGACTTTGCATCCTTTCACGCTCCTGTTCCACCTGCTTCCGCTCAGAGATGTCGCGCATAATGGTGGACAGATACTCTGGATGGCCATCCCCATCCCTGTGTGCCATGATGGTTTGTAAAACTGGAATTTCAATGCCGTTGCTGTGCTTTACGGCAGTTTCTCCGGACCAGAAGCCAGTGTGAATCGCTTCCTGGATGCCGGTGCTCAGGATTACATCCAAAGCCCATTTGGGGTGCAAATCATGAATATGCTTCCCTGCTGGGCTTTCATTTTTGTCCCAGCCCGCGAGGCTTCGCCCGGAAGAGTTGAGATATGTCAGCTTGCCGTCCAGCGTGGACGTGCTTACGAGGTCAGTGGTGGTTTCAACAATGGCAATCAGACGTTCCTTTTCAGACTGGGCCTTTGCTGCGCTGCGCAAAAGCCTTTGGTGCCGTAACATAAGGCCCAGCACTGTGGCGGAAATCAGCAGGGTCAACAGCAAGAGCAGGTTGACTCCAGTCAGGAACTGCTCCAAACGATGGCGTTGATCCAAAAGAATAGCCTGGGCCGTGTCGTGGGAGGCGTAGCGCACGGATGTACCCTTATGGAGGGCCTCGTGAAGTCTGGAATGCACAATGGTTAAGGTAAGGGGCGAATCCGGCGGGAGACCGGAAAGGCCGAGGGTCAGCCATTGCTTGGCATCCACCAGAGTTGGGGCCACAGCAGAATGGAAGGTCGAAGCTTGAACCAAGTTATCGAAAACATAAGTGTTACGGAGCTCGACGATCTCTTCGAAGACGGCATCTATGTCCTGTATCAGGGCATTGATCGAACCGGGCGTCGGGTCCCGACGGGTCAAGTCCGCAGAGTACACCAGCCCCCACAAGCCCTCGGTAATGCGAGACAGGTCCTCGAGCTGCGCCAGCAAAGTGGTGGGCAGAGTCTGCTCCACTGTCCGCAGGGTCGCCCTGGTATAAAGCCCGACCGAAATTACCATCGTCAACACTAGAAACACAATGGCCCAGCTTGCCATTGCCGTACCCTGACGGTATGAATTCATGAAGTTGGTTCTTCCTTTGGCAGCAACTTTTGCTCTTGATAAAATCGAATGGCCCCAGAATGAAGCGGCACGGATAATCCATGCACTGCTGATTCCAGGGTCACGGATCGCCCCTGAGAGTGAGCGCTGCGAAGCAATGCCTGAGTTTGTTCGTCCCAGATGGCAGCCGTCATGGCATACACCAGATCTTCATCCAGACCCTCGTGGACCAAAAGCAAAGCGTTGACCTCCATGGTCGGAATCTCTGGTCTCCCCGAATACGTTTCCGCGGGAATAACGCTCGGTACAAGATAGGGATGCTCGTGAGTTATTATTGAAGCGATATCTGGGTCAATGGGGAGAAATGAAAACTCCTGACCAGCAATTTCCGCAATGGCCTTCACAGGAATGCCCGCCACCAGGGAGATGCCGTGCAACTTCCCATCGGCCAGCCTTTCCGTTGTAAATTCAGGCTTGAGATAGACCGGGTTGAAATCATTTTCTGAAAGACCGTGTGCTGCCAAAATAATGCGCATAACGGCCAATGTGCCGGAACCAGCCACGTCCAGGGAGATAGTCTTGCCACGAAAATCCGTGACGCGGTGGATTTGTGCATCACGGCGGACAAGAATCTGTAACTGCTCCGGATACAGGCTGGCCAAAGCCCGAACGGGCCGACCCTCTTCGCCTGTAAAAGGCCCCTCGCCACGCAGCGCCCAGAGAGCCACGTCAGCCTGCACCAAGCCAGCCTCGATGTCACCACTTGTCAGGGCTTGCACGTTTGCCACGGAGCCCCCTGAGGTCTGAGCCACTGCGATCAGGCCTGTTGCGATGTTTGAGGAGGTGATCCCCTCTGCCAAAGCATTGCCAATGGGATAATACACACCATGCAAACCACCGGTTCCGATGCGCAACAATCGGAAATCTTCTGCAAATGTATCCCCGGCTGGAAACACGAGGGTCAACGTGAGTATGATCAGAAACAGTTTCGACGGCTGCGTAACCATAGCATCTTCCTCTTTTAACCTGATGTTGCAATGTACTTTCCAGAGCAGACACACATCAGCACCTTCTCCAAATCCTCCATCTTCACCGGCTTGGCCAGATAGTCGTCCATCCCGGCCTCCAGAAATTTTTCCCGATCCCCGAACATGGCGTAGGCAGTCAGGGCGATGATCGGCG
>SKYX01000218.1 GCA_007127655.1 Desulfonatronum sp. | reverse complement strand
CGTGCGCCGGGCCTCCTCGACAGCCAGTTGCCCGTCCGAGGCCTCGCCGACGACCCGGATATCCGATTGCTCGCGAAGGAGCCGGGTCAGTCCGTCGCGCAACAGCTTGTGGTCGTCGACCACCAGGACGCGAATTGCGCGACCGACGCGAGGCGTCGGCCGCGGCCCCGGCGGTTCACGAACTGATTCACCACCAGGTTCGAGGCCTGCCCGAATGGGCCCGGATACTCGGCGGGTCGCGGACCGTCCTGGTCTCTCTGCCGTTGCCGGACGAAGTGGACACGTGGCCATTGATCCAAGAACTTTGGGGCCAGGGTGCGCGCACCCTGGCCCCTTGTTGTTGTCCGGAGCGCTCCGGGGAAATGGATTTTCTGGAGTTTCGGTCCACGAACGAGCTTGTGCCCGGCCGCTACGACATCCTGGAGCCGGACCGCCAAATCTGCCGCCTCTGCGCCCCGCACGACGCGGACGCCGTGTTGGTCCCGGCCCTGGCATTTGACCGCGACGGATACCGGCTGGGCTTCGGCGGCGGCTACTACGACCGCCTGCTCTCCCGGCTTGATCCACACATCCTGACCATCGGCCTGACCTTCCAGGACACCCTGCTGGACCGCCTGCCCCGGGAAGTCCACGACCAGCCCGTGCGGGTCGTCTGCACGGAACGGGAAACCATCCGCCCCCCGCGATGACCATCATCCCTTTTTCCTTTCCCGGACTGCCGAACATCCAGGCGGCCTTCACCACCCGGCTGGGCGGCGTGAGCCAAGAGCCCTGCGCCGAGGCCAATCTGTCCTGGGAAGTGGGGGACGAGGACGCCCGGGTCCTGGCCAACCGCCAGATTCTGCAACGCAGCCTGGGCTTCGACCACTGGTTCGAGACCAGACAAGTCCACGGCGTGGAGATGGTCATCGACCCAGGCCCGCCAAAAACGGGACCGAAAGCGGGAACTGGCGCGGGATCGGGCGCAGGAACAGGCGTGGGCGACGTCTCCCTACGCCCCACTCTGGAAGCCGACGGCTCGGCCACCTCCCGCCCCGGCCTGGCCCTGATCGTAAAAACCGCGGACTGCCAGCCCATCCTCCTGGCCCACCGGGACGGGAGGCACGTGGCTGCCCTGCACTGCGGCTGGCGCGGCAACCGCCAGGGCTTCCCCAAAAAAGGCGTGGCCGCGTTTTGCCAAGCCTACGGCCTGCGGCCCGAGGATATCCTGGCCGTGCGCGGCCCCAGCCTGGGGCCCTCTGCCAGTGAATTCGTCAATTTTGATCTGGAATGGGGTGACGCATTCCGGGACTACTTCAACCCCGCGACCAAAACCGTGGACCTCTGGCGACTGACCCGGGACCAACTCCTGACCGCCGGCCTACGCCCGGACCACATCTTCGGCCTGGACCTCTGCACCGCCAGCCTGCCTGAAACCTTCTTCTCCTACCGCCGCGACAAGATTACCGGCCGCCAGGCCGGGCTGATCTGGATCGCCTGAGTTCGATCTTGGGTCTGTCTCTTTTGGCCGGCGGCTCCCCGGCAGGCTGGGGGCAAGTCGCTTAAAAGTTTTGTCTCCGATGGTTTGAATAGATTCGGCTTGCCTGCTTGACCTGAAGTCAACCAGCTCCAGGCATCAAAAACGTTGCGGCGGGGTCTTTCTTCGCACCGCGGCGTGGTAAATCTCCTTGTCCCTTCTCGGACCAACAGCCAGAACAAAAACAACCACCTCCCACCCCCGTACTTGGTACACGACCCGGCAATCACCAACCCGCAGCTTTCGGAAGTCAGCCAAGCCGGCGGACAACGGAACGCCGAATTCCAGGGGAGATCGGGTCAATTTCTGGTCGATGTCCCGGACAATGCGTCGGGCCATGGCCGTGCCCACGCTTTTCAAGTCCTCCTCGACCTCGTGGTGATACAGAATCGTCCAGGTCATGAAGCGAACTTCTCCATCATCCGATCATGCGGGACGGCCTTGTCCCGATCGAATGATTCCAGCCTGGCCATGGCCAGCGAAGCCAGACGCAAATCCTCGACCTCTTCCCGCATGGATTCGTAGGCCGCCATGGAGAGCAGGACGGCTCTGGGCTGGTTGTTCTTGAGGATGATCAACTCTTCAGCTTCGCCGCGTTCCAGGGCGTCCAGGGTAGAGGATGTCTTTTTGGAAAGCGTTGTGGCGGAAATAAAGTCTTGCGCGCGCATGGTTGTGTCTCCTGTTGTCGGATCGGATGATTGTACGAAAAATAATCCGATCCAGGCAAGCGGTCAAGCAGTTGTGAAATGATGCGCCATCCAGCGATTTCTTACATGCTGCATGATCAGCCCGTGACTCAGGTCTGGCGAAGGTTGCATCCATGCCCGGCGTGGTCTAAATGAATTCGAAAAAATGCCATAGACTGGCGCTGCTCCAGACATTCCACGACGGTGAAATGAGGGAGCGCATCGTCACCGTTCCCAGGTGATTATCAATGCCCATTTTTTTCCGTGCTTTCCCGTGCTTTTTCGTGAGTACCGTGGGAGACCCAAACGAATTTTGACGATAAAATGAGCACGGATACGTCCATGGACTTCCTCGAGGTGCCAATATGCCCATATCTGAAGAAAGCATGCGGTTTCTAGAAGAACATATTCCGGAACTGGCTCAGTCCGCCGTAACCCAAGCCTACTGGCAAACGTTGGCTTCGGGCAACAGCGTGTTGCAGAGCGAGAACGGCGTTATTTATGAAGTGTTCCCCGATGGCACGCGCACCATTGTAAAAGAGATCGCCGCGCCCACTCCCGTAACCACTGGAGAAACGCGAGTGCTGCGATGAGCGACATCCCTCGGATGCGCATGTTTGCCGGCCCCAATGGATCAGGCAAAAGCACGATCAAATCGGTGCTCCGCCCTGAATTGCTTGGGGTTTACATCAACCCGGATGAAATCGAGAAAGAAATCCGCGAGCGCGATTTTCTCGATATGAAAAGTTTTGGTGTGGATACCACCAAGGCTGAAATACTGGATTTTTTCAATGCATCGGTTCTGCTGGCGCGGGCGGATTTGCTGGATGATGCGGAGTGTTTGCGTTTCAGCGACGACAAGCTGAGTTTTTTCGAAGTGATGGTCAACTCGTATTTTGCCTCGGTGGCGGCGGACTTTATCCGTCACAAGCTCCTGGAGCGCGGAATATCGTTCACTTTCGAGACGGTGATGTCTTCCGAAGACAAGTTGAAGTTTCTGCAAAAAGCGCAACGCCGGGGCTTTCGCACCTACCTGTATTACGTGGCCACTGATGACCCCATCATCAATATCTCTCGAGTACGCAACCGGGTTCGCCTCGGTGGTCACCCCGTCCCAGCCGATAAGGTGATCGCCCGCTATGGCCGCTCGCTGGGGTTGTTGCTGGAAGCCATTCGCCACACGAATCGCGCCTATATTTTCGACAACTCCGGCCCCTCGCAAATCTGGCTTGCGGAAGTAACCGATGGCAACACGCTGACCATGAAAACGGACCGTATACCCGCGTGGTTCAAAACAGCCGTATGGGATAAAATGCAGGACGGCCACGTGCAATGAAAGCAACTGGCCGACCTGCTTCCGAGTTTATGAACACAAACTGACAATCTGGAATCCGGCGGTACTGTCGGCATCCCGGACTCTTGGCACCTCACTCGGAGAACACGCCTCCCATCTCCATAATCCGGATGTGGCAAATCCTTTTCCGCTCCGGAGAAATTGAATCCCGGGGCTGGGGTATTAAACGGATTTCCTCCTGCCGCGACCATGCCTGTTCTCTGCCGCTCATACGTCTGGATGCCACGATTTGAGAGTTAGGATCGACCTCAAAGGTCCGATAATAGGATATTCCATGACGGGATGGTTCATTTTGCCGTGTAAAAAGGTGGCCACGTTTTGTTGCCGTGAAAAAGCGTCTCCAATGGAGGGGCGGCACTCGAGGCCGCCCTGCGCAGGCGAGCCAACGAGGAACAACGGCGAACAAACATCCAGCCAGACCGCGGCACTGGTTGGAGAACATCCCGCCAGGCATCAAGGCCACACTGGCCACATTCTTTTGACCAGTTACGCCTGGACCGCTTGTGAATATGCCTCAACCGAAGCAATATCCCCGGTGATGCGCAGCCTGGAATGTATCTGGTGAAAGAAGTCCAATTCCAGCAACTCGGCATAAATGGAACTGATTCTTCCTGGGTAAACATTGAGGTTGTAGTGAATGCCTCCGTGATTGAATCCAGTGATCAATTCCGGCAACTCGTTGACAATGTATTGGGTGAGCATTCCCACTTGATCATCATCCAGGCGACTCACTATTGACCCTAAATTGCGCTTCGTAATCGCAAAAAGCGCTTCCTTGAATTGGTTGTTTTCATTGTATGCTTCTTTTATTATAGACAAATTATGCTTGAAGCATGCATCTTGAACGATATCCGCCCATTCCAGAACGACGATTCTGGCCGCTTTATCCGGACTCAGCCTCGATCTGGCTTCATCGCACATATGGTGGATTTCATCGGCTTTCCTGAATGCCTTTTCTATCGCCGCGACAGGCTTGCTCCGGCCAAGAATCTGATTGTTGATATGTTGAATTATATCGACAACCACAATGGCTGCACACTCCTTCGCGCGTTGCGTGGCCCAGTCCATGTAGGCATGAATGTAGTCGACCGTGAACACCTTGTTGTTGATGCTGATGCCAAGGTATGGGTTCCAATGCCTGGCTTCTATTTGCTGTTCAGTTGTGTTGAACAATTATTTTATAAGCATTTCTGCGATCCTTCCATGGAATCACGGGGAGCATCAGGTGTTTGTCCCCGCCGGGCCTTTGACCATCTATTGCTTG
>SKYX01000223.1 GCA_007127655.1 Desulfonatronum sp. | reverse complement strand
TCCAAAGGCCTCCCCGCAACCTTGCGTAAAAGCAAGGGGCAAGATATTTCTGCCGCTTGTGGCCAGTTGCGGGCGGAGATGCCCGCATCCGGCATGTCAACCGAGTAGGGGCACGGCGCGCCGTGCCCCTACGGGGGAGGCAATGGCCTCTGCTAATCGTTCACGCTGGAGCGTGGAAACGATCAGAAACATTCCCCCAAACAACGTGTCCATTAAATTTTCCGGCAAAGAAACCCAACCCTGTTTTTTTGCCGCAATTACGGAGGAGTTGCCCCGTGAAACCTGATTTTGCGAAGTGCGACGGGCTTGTGCCGACCATTGTCCAGGACGCCGCGAGCCTGGAAGTCCTGATGGTGGCATACATGAACGATGAGGCCTGGGAGCAAACCCTGGCCACCGGGGAGGCCCATTTTTACAGCCGGTCCCGGAAGAAGTTGTGGCACAAGGGCGGGACGTCCGGGCACGTGCAGAGGGTCCGCTCCATTCGGATCGACTGCGACGCGGACACGATCCTGCTTCTGGTGGAGCAGGTGGGCGGGGCGGCCTGTCACGAAGGCTATCGGACCTGTTTCTTTCGAGCCATGGAGGACGGCGCGTGGACGACCTGCGCGCCGCTGATTTTCGATCCCAAGGAGGTATATAAATAAAATGACGACACCCAACGACCAACTCAAGCTGGGCATCCCCAAGGGCTCCCTGCAGGACGCCACAATTAGTCTGTTTGCCAGATCCGGGTGGAAAATTCATCTGCACTCCCGGAACTACTTTCCGGAGATCAATGATCCGGCCATCAATTGCAGTATTTGCCGGGCCCAGGAAATGGCTCGCTACGTGGAGGCCGGAACCCTGGACGCCGGGTTGACCGGCAAGGATTGGGTCATGGAGTACGAGTCCGACGTACATGTGGTTTCGGACCTGGTCTACTCCAAGGTCAGCTCCCGTCCGGCGCGCTGGATTCTGGCCGTGGCCGGAGACTCGCCCTATCGCCGCCCCGAGGACTTGGCCGGAAAGAAAATTTCCACGGAATTGGTGAATTTCACCAAGCGCTACTTTCAGGCCGCGGGCATCCCGGTGGATGTGGAATTTTCCTGGGGGGCCACCGAGGCCAAGGTCGTCGAGGGCTTGGCGGACGCCATCGTGGAGGTCACCGAGACCGGCTCGACCATCAAGGCTCACGGGTTGCGGATCATCGCCGAGATGATGCAGACCAACACCCAGCTCATCGCCAACAAGGCCGCCTGGGCCAATCCGGTCAAACGGGCCAAGATCGAACAGATCGACATGCTGCTCAAGGGCGCATTGCGGGCCGAGAAGCTGGTGGGCCTGAAGATGAACGTGCCCCAGGCCCGGGTGGACGACATCATGTCCGTGCTGCCCAGCCTGACCTCGCCCACCGTGGCTCATTTGCTGAACAGCGACTGGCTGTCCGTGGAGATCGTGGTCGAGGAAAATGTGGTCCGCGATCTGATCCCGGACCTGGTCCAGCGAGGCGCGGAAGGGATTATCGAGTACTCGTTGAACAAGGTGATCTAAGGGAGTCGGCAGATCTCAATTTACCATTTTTGTCTGCCCAAGCTTTCTGTTTCGCGAGAGTGGGGAGAGGCATGTTAAAATGGTGGAACAGGCATCTTGCCTGTCCATGCAGGCAGGATGCCTGCACCACCCTATTCACAATCGGTAATTCAGTAACAACGATATCCCAAAGCCATTCTTTCCGCTATCGGCGGAATCCCGGAGAAGTATCGTGAAAAAACGGCGTGCGCCCTTTCCGACTCCATTGTCACGGTGGTGGACCTTGTTGCCGCGGGAATGGGCGTGCGTTTTTTTTGTCTTATGCCTGGGCCTGATGGTGTCGGGCTGCGCCGGTACCGGGACTCCAGCGCCCTCCCAAGGCGAAGAAGGGCGTGAGTTCAGCCCCCGCGAAGTCCAGATTCGTCTGGACCTGGCCGACGCCTATTTGCGCAACGACGAACCGCGGATGAGCCTGAGGGAGTTGCTGCGGATCCAACGGGCCGCCTCGGGTTCTCCCCGGTTCCAGTTCACCCTGGGCTACACCCAGTTCGTGCTGGGGAATTGGCCCGCGGCGGTGGAAGCCCTGGAGCGGACCGTTGCCCTGGACCCTGGCCATGCAGAGGGCTGGAACAATCTGGGCTTGGCGCATCTTGCCCTGGACGACTTCACCGAGGCGGAGTTCGCCTTTCATCGCGCGCTGGAAATACCCACCTACCAGACCCCGGAAATCGCGGCCTTGAATCTGGCCTTGTTGCACCTGGAACAGGGTGATCCGGTCGCGGCCAGGCGGTACGCGGACAGGTCCATGGAACTGAACTGGCGCTTTGGTCGAGCCTATCTTCTGGCCGCGGAGGTCGAGGTTGGGCGCGGAAATCTGGACGGGGCCGTCGATCTTTTGCGGCGTGGCGTTGAAGCGGATACGGCCAATGTCCGAATGATCCTGACCCTGGCCGAATATCTGCTGCTTGCCGGTCGCGATCAGGACGCCGAGAAATGGCTGCTGCTGGTTATCGCGGCCGCCCCGGACGGTCCGGATGCGAAAACGGCCGAAGGTTACCTGCGGTCCCTGGGAAGGGTGGTCGATCACGGGTTTGAGGAAAGCGGCGGTCAAGAAGGGCGAGGTGCGGAGAAATCCGACTCGGCGATGGAATTGACGACTTCTCGGGCGTCTCCAGCGCCCGCCTCAACCTCGCCTTCAACGTCGGCGACGTCTTCAGCGACACCTTTGACTATCCCGCCGGAAACATCCGCGGACTCGATGTATATTGTTCAGGTTGGCGGGTTTCTCGACCCACGCAAGGCTCAAGCGTTGCGCGACGGTTATGCGGCGAAGGGATACCCGGCCGGAACCGTCGAAGTGACACACGCGGATCGCCAATGGGTTCTGGTGTACATTGACGCATTTAACGATCTGGATGCGGCGCAGCGCAGGGCCCGGGAGTTTCTCAGCCAGGAAAGCGTTGACGCCGTAGTGACCCGCGTCGGCATGGGGCGGTATCTGCCGCTGGACTCGCCTTGAGCGGTCACAGATTCCTCTTCCTTCTTCCCCCCTGTCATTCTTTCATGGTGTCCTGGTTTTTTGAGGATCTGTCGTAAAGCTGATTGATTTCAGTGTGATGAGTCTCTTCTGGAAAGCGGGGTGTTTTTTCGTTAGTATTATCGGAATCTGACAGCCAGAGTCGCGGCTGATGGACGACGTCGTGATCTCCCGGTTTCTTGCGATCTGATTTTCCCTTTAACTCTTTCCGGCACATTCGCGCGGAGGTTTTTTCCATGCCCCAAATCAAGCAGGCCAAACTGGTCGACGATCCCCTCTGGTATAAGGACGCCATTATCTACGAAGTCCACATCAAGGCGTTTTTCGACAGCAATTCGGACGGAATTGGCGACTTGCCGGGATTGACCCAGAAGTTGGACTATCTGGCTGATTTGGGAATCACGGCCATCTGGTTGCTGCCCTTTTATCCCTCTCCGTTGCGCGACGACGGCTACGATATCGCCGACTATTTCAGCGTCCATCCCCAGTACGGGACCATCAAGGACTTCAAGGTCTTTCTGCGCGAGGCACACAAGCGCGGCCTGCGGGTGATCACCGAGCTGGTGCTCAACCATACTTCGGATCAGCACCCTTGGTTTCAGCGGGCACGAAATTCTCCGCCTGGTTCCTCCTGGCGCAATTTTTACGTCTGGAGCGATACGCCGGACAAATACCAGGACGCCCGGATCATCTTCAAGGACTTCGAGACCTCCAACTGGTCCTGGGACCCGGTGGCTAAATCCTACTACTGGCATCGCTTCTACTCCCATCAGCCGGACCTGAATTTCGACAACCCCCAGGTGGGCAAGGCCCTGTTCCGGGTGATCGACTACTGGCTGAAAATGGGTGTGGACGGGATGCGTCTGGACGCCGTGCCGTATCTCTTCGAGCGCGAAGGGACCAACTGCGAGAATCTGCCCGAAACACATCAGTATTTGAAGGACCTGCGGGCGCACATCGACGTCAAGTACCCCAACCGGATGCTCCTGGCCGAGGCCAATCAGTGGCCCGAGGACGCTTGCGCCTATTTCGGTGACGGCGATTCCTGCCAGATGGCCTTTCACTTTCCGTTGATGCCCCGGCTGTTCATGGCCCTGCATATGGAGGAGTCCCACCCGATCATCGACATTTTCGAGCAGACCCCGGACATCCCGGACAACTGTCAATGGGCCTTTTTCCTGCGCAATCACGACGAGTTGACCCTGGAAATGGTCACCGACGAGGAGCGGGACTACATGTACCGGATGTATGCCCGTGACCCCAGGGCACGGATCAACCTGGGCATTCGCCGCCGACTGGCGCCGTTGCTGGAGAACGACCGCAAGAAAATCAATCTGCTCAACGCGATTCTTTTCGCCATGCCCGGTTCCGTGGTGCTCTATTACGGGGACGAATTGGGCATGGGAGACAACTATTACCTGGGGGACCGCGACGGGGTGCGGACGCCCATGCAGTGGAGTTCAGACCGCAACGCCGGCTTCTCCCGGGCCAATCCCCAGCGCCTCTACCTGCCGGTGGTCATCGACCCGGAGTACCATTTCGAGGCCATCAACGTGGAGACTCAGGCCCAGAACCAAGCCTCGCTGCTGTGGTGGAACAAGCGGTTCATTTCCATGTACAAGCGATTCCGGGCTTTTGGGCGGGGGGACATGGAGTTTCTGCGCCCGGAGAATCCCAAAGTCCTGGCTTTTTTACGCCGCCATGAGGACGAACACCTCCTGGTCGTGGCCAACCTTTCCCGGCATTGTCAGTCCGTGGATCTGGACCTGGGGGCCTATACGGACTGGATTCCCGAGGAGGTCTTCAGCCGCAACCGTTTCCGTCCGATCCAGGAGGGCGGCTATACGCTGACCCTGAGCTCCTACGGCTACTATATCTTCCAGATGATCCGGGCCGAACAGCCCGGGCTGGGCGGGGAAATCCGGGATCTGCCCCAACTGACCATTCGCTCCGTGGAGCAGGATATCTGGAACGGTGAGGTGGGCGAGCGCCTGGAAAAAGACATCCTGCCCAGATTTTTGCCTCAGCGGCGATGGTTCCGGGGCAAGGCCCGCACGATTCAGCAGATTGCCATCGAGGACGTTCTGGAGTTCAACAATTCCGACCAGGTTTCCCTGGTTCTGATTCTCGGCGTGGACTATGTGGAGGGGGCGGAAGAGCGGTACGTACTGCCCTTGACCTTGTCCTGGGGGGATGACGCCCGGGAGATCATCGCCGAGGAGACGGCCCACGTGCTCAGCCGGATCGTCAGGACCACCCGGCACGGCGCGGAAGAGGGGGTTCTGTTCGAGGCCGTGCATGCCCCGGACTTCGGTAAGCGCCTCCTGAAATTCATGAGCAAGCGCCAGCAACTCCGAGGTCGCCGGGGCGAACTGCATGCCTGGCCCGGCCGGGAACTGCGCCATCGCGACATCTTGCGTCTGGAGCCGCAACTGCTGCGTAGCGAGCAGAGCAACTCTTCCATGAATTACGGCTCCGAGTTGATTCTGAAGATCTACCGTCGCCTGGAGCAGGGAGCTCAGCCGGAATTGGAGCTTTGCCGCTTTCTCACGGAACGGACCTCGTTCCGCAACATTCCGTTGTATGCCGGCTCGTTGACCTATCACCAGCCCGGCTCCGAGGACTCGGTTCTGGGCGTGCTGCAACAGTTCGTTCCCAGCCATGGAGACGCCTGGAAGTACAGCCTGGACGCCCTGGAGCGGTATGTGGAAGCGGTGCTGTCCCAGGGGACGGAGGCAATGGCTCCGGATTGCCCCTGTGGGTATTGGGAAGCGGCCATTGGCAGTGCCCCGGAGGCGGTGACGGACCTCATCGGGCCGTATCTGGAAATGATCGGCCTGCTGGGGCGACGGACCGCGGAACTGCACATCGCCCTAGCCTCCAGGTCCGACGATCCGGCTTTTGCCCCGGAACCGTTTTCTTACCTGTATCAGCGTTCGGTCTTCCAAAGCCTGCAGAATCAGTTGAAGACAGTCTTCGGCTTACTGCGCAAGAATCTGAAGCGGCTCGACGAGGACCAAGCCGCCCTGGCCCGGGAGGTGCAAGAAACGGAAAAGGCCATACTGGAGCGCTTCCGGAGCATCCACAGCCACAAGATCGAATCCTCAAAGATCCGGATTCACGGGGACTATCACTTGGCCCAGGCCCTGTACACGGGCAAGGATTTCGTGATCATCGACTTTGAGGGCGAGCCGGCCCGGGCCTTGAGCGAGCGGCGCTTGAAACGCTCGGCCCTGCGGGACGTGGCCGGAATGCTGCGCTCCTTCGATTATCTGGCCCAGATGGTGCTCCGCGACCAGGTCGCCTTGCGCAAGACTGACGCGGCCGTGCTCGAGCCGTGGATCAACGCCTGGTCCTCGGTTGTTGCCGGAATGTTTCTCGAAAACTATTTGGAATTGGCCCGCGGACACATTTTCCTCCCGAACAAGAACGAGGAGATCAAAAGCTTGCTGGAGATTTTCGTCCTGGACAAGGCGGTCTATGAATTGGGCTACGAACTGAACAATCGCCTGGATTGGGTGGATCTCCCGCTCAAGGGCTTGAAAAACCTCATGGAGGTACCGACATGAACCACGTCATTCCCGGCGTCAGTCTGTTTACGGAAACGGATAGCTATCTCTTCAAGGAAGGCCGGCATTTCAGGCTCTACGACAAGCTCGGCTCCCACCCCATGGAAGTGGACGGCCGTTGGGGAGCCTTGTTCGCGGTCTGGGCTCCCAATGCCGAGCGGGTCAGCGTGATCGGGGACTTCAATGGATGGAACCTCGACGCCCACGTGTTGCACCCCCGGTGGGATGGTTCCGGGATCTGGGAAGGATTCATCCCGGACGTTCATCCCTGGCAGCTTTACAAGTACCACATTCGATCCCGGCACCACCTCTACAGCACGGACCGGGCCGACCCTTTCGCCCGGCACACCGAGATTCCCCCGAACACGTCTTCCGTGGTCTGGGATCTGAAGTACCAGTGGCACGACGACCAGTGGATGCGCGAACGCGGGCTGCGCAACGCTCTGCACGCTCCCCAATCCGTCTACGAGGTTCACCTGGGGTCCTGGCAACGGGTGCCTGAGGAGTCCAACCGCTATCTGACCTACCGCGAACTGGCCACCCGGTTGACCAGGTACGTCCGGGATATGGGCTTCACCCACGTGGAATTTCTGCCGGTGATGGAGCATCCCTTCTACGGCTCCTGGGGCTACCAGACCCTGGGGTATTTCGCGCCGACCTCCCGGTTCGGTCCGCCCCAGGACTTCATGTATCTCGTGGACCAGCTCCATCAGAACGGAATCGGCGTGATCCTGGACTGGGTGCCTTCGCATTTTCCCGGAGACGGACACGGCCTGGCCTATTTTGACGGCACGCACCTTTTTGAGCATTCCGATCCCCGGCAGGGCTACCATCCAGACTGGAACAGTTACATCTTCAACTACGGACGTAATGAAGTGCGCTCCTTCCTGATCAGTTCGGCCCTGTTCTGGCTGGACAAGTATCATATTGACGGACTGCGGGTGGATGCCGTGGCCTCCATGCTCTACCTGGACTACTCCCGCGAGAATGGGGAATGGATTCCCAACCAATACGGCGGGCGGGAAAACATCGAGGCCATCGAGTTTTTGCGCGCCCTGAACGAGGCCGTGTACACCAACTTTCCGGATACCCAGACCGCCGCGGAGGAATCCACGGCCTGGCCCATGGTCTCCCGGCCCACGGACGTCGGCGGGTTGGGGTTTGGCATGAAATGGAATATGGGCTGGATGCACGACACCCTGGACTATCTCTCCCTGGACCCGGTGCATCGCAGGCATCATCACAGCCAGTTGACCTTCAGCATCTGGTATTCCTTTGCCGAGAACTTCATCTTGCCCATGTCCCACGACGAAGTGGTCTACGGGAAGGGATCGCTGCTGAACAAAATGCCTGGGGATGATTGGCAAAAACGAGCCAACCTGCGGCTCTTGTTCGGGTACATGTTCGGTCATCCCGGCAAGAAGCTGCTGTTCATGGGCGCGGAGTTCGGGCAGTGGTCCGAATGGGCCCACGAGCAGAGCTTGCAGTGGCATTTGCTGCACCAGCCGGAACACGATGGCTTGCGGCGTTGGGTGCAGGACTTGAATCATCTTTACCGGGCCGAACCGGTCTTGTATGAACTGGATTTCGACCAGAACGGGTTTTCCTGGGTGGATTGCAACGACGCGGATCAGAGCGTGATCAGTTTCCTGCGCCGAGGTGCCTGCACCCAGGATCTGATCCTGGTGGTGGCCAACTTTACCCCGGTACCTCGTGAAAATTACCGGGTCGGGGTCCCGCGGGGCGGGTTCTGGCGGGAGATCATGAACAGCGACGCTCAGGAATACGGAGGCGGCGGCATGGGCAATATGGGCGGCGTGGAAGCCTCACCCCTGCCCAGCCATGGCCAATACTCCTCCCTGGCTCTGACGTTGCCGCCGCTGGGCGTGATGTTTTTCAAGAGCGACGGTCCCGACGACGGGGACGTGGTGTGCCGGAACGAACTTTTCGCCGAGATCCCGGAGTCGCCTACTGTGGATTTTTTTCTCAAGAAGCTGAGCTGACCAGATGATACGACATCGATCCAGCGGTATCCTGCTGCATGTCACTTCCCTGCCCTCGCGATACGGCGTGGGTGACCTTGGGCCGGAGGCCCGGAAGTTCGTGGACTTTCTGTCGGCATCCGGACAGCACTACTGGCAGATGCTGCCCTTGAACCCCACGTCTCCGGTTCATGGCAACTCGCCCTACAGCAGCGACTCAGCCTTTGCCGGAAATCCTTTGCTGATCAGCCCGGAACGCATGGTCCTGGACGGCCTGCTCCACAAGGATGACGTGCGAGACATTGCCGAGATCCCGGTGGAGCGGGTCACGTACGCCAAGGCCCATGAAATCCGCGAGGCGTTGCTGGCCAAGGCCTTTGCCGCGGCCAATGCGCGACCCGAAATCCAACAGGCCATGACAGCGTTTCGCGTCGAGCAGGGCGCGTGGTTGGAGGATTTTGCCCTGTTTCGAGCCCTGAAGGCCCACTTCCATGGCCGCCCCTGGACAGCCTGGCCCGAAGAGGCGCGGTACCGGGATGCCTCAGCATTGGGCGCTTATCGGAAAACGCTGCGCAACGAGATCGACCTGTTCTGTTTCCAGCAGTTTGTTTTCTTTCGCCAGTGGCGGGCCTTGCGGGCCTATTGCCGCGACAGAAGCGTGGAGTTGATCGGCGACGTGCCAATCTACGTGAACGAGGACAGCGTGGACGTCTGGGCCAACCCGGAGCTGTTCAAGCTCGACGACCAGCTCCGGCCCAAGTTTCGGGCCGGGGTGCCTCCGGACTACTTCAGTGAGACCGGCCAGCTCTGGGGCAACCCGGTGTACGATTGGGAACGGATGGAACAGGAAGGTTTTGCCTGGTGGGTGCAGCGCATCCGGCACAACGTGGAGTTGTTCGACCTGGTTCGTCTGGACCATTTCCGGGGCTTTGTGGCCTGCTGGGAGGTTCCGGCGGGGCACGAGAACGCCATGCTCGGTCAGTGGTCCGAGGTTCCGGCTGAGGCCTTTTTCCGGACCCTTGCCAAAGCCTTTGATCCCTTGCCGCTGATTGCCGAGGACCTGGGAACCATCGATGACGCTGTGCGCGACGTGATGCGTGATTTCAAGCTGCCGGGGATGAAGATCCTGCTTTTCGCTTTCGGTCCCGACTTGCCCACGAATCCGTATGCTCCGCACAATCATGTGCAAAACTGCTACGTCTATACCGGTACCCACGACAACAATACGGTACGCGGCTGGCTCGAGGAAGAGGCCGACGCGGAAACCTTGGCCCGTTTGGACGCGTATCTCGGCGTGGGGTGCACACCGGAGACCGTGCCCGCCGCCTTTGTGCGCATGGGCATGCAGTCCGTTGCGGATGTGGCCGTTTTTCCGCTCCAGGACATTCTGGGGTTGGGGGCCTCGTCTAAGATGAACGTGCCCGGTGTGGCCAACGGCAACTGGTCCTGGCGGATGCCTTCGGATGTGTTGGTGTTGGGCGGCCTGGGAGACGAGGTCCGAAAAAGGCTTCTGGAGATGACGATCTTGTATGGAAGAGGCACCATTCCCCAATGAAGTATATTTTCTGTCTGGTCGCGTTCTGTATCCTCCTTTGGGGTGCTTCGCCCCTGTTCTCGGCACCTTCCGGTCTGGAAACGGCCCAGAATCTTCTGGCCGAAGAGCGCATCACCGACGCCCACCAAACCATCCAGGACCATCTTCAGCACCATCCCGACGATCCCCGTGGATGGTTTTTGAAGGGGCTGATTCTGGAGCGCCTGGGGCGGTTTAGCGAGGCCATGGAGGTCTACCGCGACCTGATCGAAAGCCATCCGGAACTGCCCGAGCCCTACAACAACTTGGCCGGTTTGCTGGCGGCCGGAGGGCGTTTCGAGGAGGCCAAGGACACCCTGCAACGGGCTCTGGAGACGCATCCCAGCTATGCCACGGCCCACCAGAACCTGAGCCGGATCTACTCGGCCATGGCCAGCAGCGCGTACCGCCGGGTTCTGGGCAAGGACGATGAAAGGATTCTCGTGCATCTTGATCCGTTGCAAGAACTGTCCGGCCCTCTGGAAGGCTCTCTCCCCGCCGCAAGCGTTTACCTGGCCACCGCGGACCCTGAACCTTCTTCGGAGCCGATCGCGGCCGCTCCGGAACCCAGCCAGCAGCCCGCCCTCCAATCGACGGAGGAACCAATTGTTGAACCGGCTCTCGAGCCGATTTCAGAGCCTGTCACGGAACCGGTCAACTCACCCGCCACTGAACCAGTACCTGAACCGGCACCCGACCCGATACCCGAACCGGTCACGCCCAGGCCCGCGCCTCCGGAACCGGTCATCGTTCCGAGCCCGGAACCTACTCCTTCTCCAACTGCTCCCACGCCTCCGGTTGTGGCCCCTCCCGCGCCACCGGCACCTGAAACCTCCGAGCCTTGGCCCAGCCCTGATACCGTCAAGGCAGCCCTCACCGAGGTGGTACTGAACTGGGCCAGAGCCTGGGAGAGCCAGAACGTGGAGGCGTATCTTGCCTTTTACAGCGGGAACTTTCGCCCGGAAGGAGGCCTCGGCCTGGCGCAATGGCGGGAGCAACGCCGGACTCGCGTCGCCGCGCCGTCCTTTATTAACGTGACCCTATCCGACATCGTTGTCACCATACTGGACGAGAATACGGCCCAGGCTCGATTTGCCCAACGCTATCGATCCAATGTGATCAACGACCAGGTGCCCAAAGAGCTCCAGCTGCGCAAGGAAGACGGCCAGTGGAGGATCACTCGGGAGCGTTTGCTGCCGCGATCGTGACGTCATGGACCTTGAACAGGAAAAGAAAAACTCATGGCCGCGCAAGAGACCGTCTTTTTCGTGAATGATCATGCCCGGCGAGCCCTTTGCCGCGGAATCATGCTCCTGGCTCTGGCCTGTTGCCTGCCGTTTCTTTTCGAACGGTCGGTGGAAGCGAACGTGGAAGAATTTTTGGCCAAGGGCCATGGCTTGAGCATAAGCCGGGAACCCGAGATATTTCTGCTCAACGCCTTGGAAAGCGTTCAGCGCGAACGCCTGGATCAGGCCCAGGTCGTGCTGGAGGACCTGATTCGGGACAATCCGGACTTTCGTCTGGCCCATCTGGTCTATGCCGATGTGTTGGCGGCTCGGGCCGGGACGTTGCGCGGGCTCGGGGCGGGTGTGGTTCCGGATGAGGAACTGGCCGGGCTGGCGGATGAAGTCCGCCGACGATGGTTGTTCTACCAGCAACGTCCCAACGGCGCGCTGTTGCCGTCCAGCCTCGTCGCCCTGGGCGAGAGCCAGCCATACGCCTTGGTCGTGGATTTGGAACTGTCCCGGATGTACGTCCTGGCGAATATGGGCGATGGGTTGCGCATCGTGGACGACTACTACGTGTCCGGAGGAAAGGAAGGCCCGGAGAAGCACCGGGAAGGCGACAGGCGCACGCCGTTGGGCGTGTACTTCATTCAGGAGCATATTCCCGGCAGCCGTCTCCCCAGTTTGTACGGATGGGGTGCCTTCACCCTGGATTATCCCAATCCGCTGGATCGTCGACTGGGCAAGACAGGGCACGGAATTTGGTTGCACGGAAATCCCACGGGGACGTTCAGTCGTCCGCCCCAGGACAGCGACGGGTGCGTGACCATGCACAACAAGGACCTCGAAGCCCTGGCTCCCCTGCTCAAGCAGGGTAATGTCCCCGTGGTCATCGCCCGACGGGTGGCCTGGGCTGATCCGGGGGACCTGGACATGACCCGGGAGAAAATGCTGGACATGCTGGAAGGGTGGCGTTCGGACTGGGAAAGCCTGGACACCGACGCCTATTTGACACATTACTCACGGGGATTTCGGAGTGGGTCCCAGGACCATGCCGCCTGGGCGCGACACAAGCGGCGGGTTAACGCTGGAAAAAGCGAAATCCGGGTCCATCTGACCAATGTCAACCTTTTTGAATACCCTGAAGCTCCTGGAGTCATGGTGGCCACGTTTACCCAGGATTATTGGAGCGATAATTTTCAGTCCTCTTCCCGCAAGCGTCAGTTTTGGAAGCATGAAGCCGACGGCCAGTGGCGCATTATCTACGAAGGAACGTACTGAGTAAGGATTGATTTTCGTAATTTAAAGTATTTCAAGTATTTCTAGGGCTAAAGTTTTTCAGATATCCGCCGATATAGGTCATGAGGAGAAATCCACTGTGACCATTCAGCCGTTCCAAGTTCAAAACATGCTTCGCGTCTACGACCAGCACCTGGACCAGGGGCGGCGAATGGCGCGATATCGCATGCTGCTCCAGCGGGCTTCGCCAGGAGACGTGGTCAATTTGTCCCAGGAGGCCCGCCGGAAGCATTTGGTGGAGAAGATCGCCACCGAGATCATGGACAGCTTAATGGTCTCCGGGAGCAACAATCCCGTGGTCCTGGACATCAAACAGGATCTGCAACGGGAGTTCGGTTTTGAAATGGAATTCCGGTATCTTCCCCTGGAGCCCGAAATGCAGATTTTGCGCAAGAACGGCGAAGAACTGATCGAGGTCACCGGTGAGGAAAAGACCACTATTCTTGAACACTTCTGGCGCATTACCCTGGACAAGGTCAACGAGACGATGCTGTAGTGAGCCAAGCCCGCATGCCCGCGCCTAAAGCACGGCGGGATTTTGCCGATATACGGTTAGAGAGCAAGGAGGCAAAAAATGCAAATCAAAAATCTCATCGATACTTACCGTCCCGCGGAAAATCGGAATATCGGGAACAAATCGGCTCGTGGCGGACCGGACCCGGGAGCCACGGCCCGGCAGAGCGACCGGGTCACCCTTTCTTCCGGGGCCCAGACCCTGCACACCGCCATGACCACCGCCCAGGAGAGTTCCGGGGTGCGCACCGAGCGGGTCGAGCAGCTCAGGCATCAGGTGGAGACCAACACCTACCAGATGAACAGCCGCAGGACCGCCGAAAAAATGGTGGAGCAGGAAAGCGGCCTCTGGGAGCGCTCGGTTTGATGCCCACAACTCATGACGGCCCGCCTGGCGAGCTTTCTCCTGCTTGTTCGGCCCCGGCCAGGTGCAGTCTGGCAGGGTGACGCAACTGGTTCTGTGGAACCTGCATCCCCCGGCGCAGACGAATATTGATGACCAGGGGGCCAACCAGGTTGAGCACCGCGTCTTCCGGCTTGCCCGGCGGGATGGTCACGGTGACCAGGACCACGGCCTCGCGAATGTTTTTCAACCGCAACAGCTCCTGCTCCGCCGTACTGATTTTGATCCGGTAGTCCGGCACATACACGTAAGGGTCGGCGACCATCAGCCCCAGTTGCGGGTCCGTGCAGCTCTGCAAGAGAAAGAAGGCCGAATCCTCCCGCAACCGGACCAGGGCAAAATCCCGCTGCGCTTCAAAACCCACCAATCCTCTGGGAAACAGGATCAGGCGATCCCCTTCCACATGTAGCGGTCCGACCCGGGAATGAATCACTCTTTCTTTTTTCTGGACCATAATTCCGTCGCCATTAAGAAGTCCTGTTCCGTGGCCTGGGCGGCCATCAGATTCTCTTCCTTGATCCGCAAATAGACCTCCTCCCGGTGCACGGTCAGATCCCTGGGGATGTCGAACCCCAGCTTGACCTGATTGCCCTGGACCTTGAGCACGGTGACCTTGATGTCGTCACCCAGGTACAGGCTTTCCCCCGCTTTCCGGGTCAAAATGAGCATGGTTCGTTGATCCGGGCCATGGTTATATCATGTTGACCAGGCTCATGCGCATGATGGTGGTGGAGGATTTCAACACAGCCTCGTAGGTGATCTGCTGCATGTGCATCTGGGTCATCAGTTCGGCCACGTCCACGTCTTCAATTTTGCTTTTGCGCTCGTTGGCATTCAGCTGCAATCCAGACAGGATATTATCCGTCAAGTCCAACCGATTCCGCCGCGCTCCGACGCCGCCCAGGTAGGTCGTTATGTGGTTGTGGGCATCGTTCAGATCGTCCAGGGCTTCCTGGGCCCCCTGCTGGGTGTTCGTCTCCAGATACCCCACCAGCTTGCCGACGGTTTCAAAAAGGTTGTTGGAAAGCTTCCCGCGGAGTTCCACCGGCTGATCATTATACAGCCCGCCAAAAACTTCCTTGCCGATGTTGTTGATCTGGATGGTTTCGTTCTGGGAGATTTCGACGTGCATTAGTGCACGGCTGGGACGGATGACGAATTGATCGCCCACCACAAGAGGGTTGGCGGCGTCATTCTCTGTAATATTCAGAAAACCGCCGGGAACAGGCAAGGCAGAAGCAGAAAGTGGGGCTTGGCGGGGAGCGCTATTGCCTGCTGTCCAGTTTCGTCCACCGTCTATACTGTAGGAATAACCTATGGATGCAGCATCAACCGTATCAACCTTAATCATGACGTTATTTCGAAAGACACCATCCGCGCTGGCTTCTACTTGACCTGTATTCGCAACAAACCTGTCAACATTGACACTGTCCTCGTCATCCCCCTGGTAGACAGCCGTTGGTCGAACCCAGAGCCAAGAGCCTGATGTATCATTGTAATTGTCTAAAGCGGTCTCGCTTACGGCCCGCTCGGAAGCCAACGTGACCTGCACACCTCCGAGGTCCATCACCACCGGATTGCCGGAACCAACGGGATCGGACTGCGGCAACGTCCCCGTCGTCCATGTCTTACCCCCATCCTTGGAGTATCTATAGTCCAGCTCATCAGTTCCAGTATCGCCAGTAGTCAAAAACTGCACCAGAATTGTGCCGCTGCTCCCGCCATTTATTCCTCGAATATCCTCGCTGCGAATGCTGTCATCATTGCTTTGAGCGAACAAGCCTTCCCGAAACGCCAGCGTGTCGGTTTTATGACCGGAGTAGATGTATTTGCCTTCATACGACGCGTTGGAAAGCGTGATCAGCTGGCTGTAGAGCTGACGGGCTTCAAAGGATATCTGTTCCCGGTTTTCAGGGCGCATCGTCCCTGTCGCGGCCTGCTGGGCAAGTTCTTTGAGGCGGGAAATGACCACGCTGACCTGCATCAGGTTTTCATCGGCCAGCCCGTTCCAGCCCTGGGCCGTGTCGATGTTTTTTCTGTACTGGGTCATAGAGGCCGAGAAATCCCGATACGTGAGGACCTGGGCCATGCCGATGGGGTTGTCCGAGGGCCGGTTGATCTTTTTCTGGCTGGATGCCTGCAAGTTCAACTCGACCAAGCCCGAAAGCGACCGGTTCATATAACCGAGCACGTTTGCGTAGATATTTCTATGGCTGACACGCATGGGGCGTCACTCCTTACCGACGTTGCGCCTACTTCATGGACAGGATGGTCTGAAACATCTGGTCCGCCGTGGAAATAAGCTTGGCCGCGGCACTGTAGGAATGCTGAAATTTGATCAGACTGCTCATTTCCTCGTCCAGGTTCACCCCGGCAACTTCCTCCTGGCGGTTCTGCAGATCGTCAGCCAGGGCCTTGTGGTAATTGAAATTGAATTTGGCGTTACTCGAAGCCGCTCCGGCATCACCAACCAGCGACCCATAAAAGTTTTGCAGGGTCTGCGTTGCCTTGCCCTGATGATTCGTATTGAAAGTCACTTTTTCATACTGGAGCGCGGCTATCGTCTTGGCTGTTTCATTGTCCCCGGTGTTGACTTCCCCGGCACCGTTGACATGCCCGGCATTGATGAACTCATAATTGTTGAAGACCTGCTGGTTCAAAGTAAAGTTGCGCGCATCGGTCCCATCAAAAAACGTGTTGATGCCCAGGGCCGCCAAGAGACCGGTGGAATCGGAGCCGAAGGCGAAAGATTCATTTGGATCATCCACCTGTATTTGCAATCTGCT
>SKYX01000202.1 GCA_007127655.1 Desulfonatronum sp. | reverse complement strand
TCCTGGTCAGCGGGGACCTGACCAACCGGGGCAAGAAGCCCGCGGCGGAGCGCATCCTGGAACAAATTCGGAAAATCAATCCGAGAATCTATGCCCAGATCGGCAACATGGATTATCCGGAAGTGGAGGATTTTCTCAACACCCAGGGCGTGAACATCCATGCACGGGGCCTGGACCTGGGTCATGGAGTCGGGCTGATGGGCGTGGGCTACTCCACCCCCACGCCCTTCGGTACGCCGGGGGAGGTTTCCGACGACCAGTTGGCCGTCTGGCTGGCCCAGGCCCATGAGCCGGTCAAGGACCTGCCGCACCTGCTCCTGGTGGCCCACAACCCGCCCTTCGGCACCGCTGCGGACAAGGTCGGCGGCAAGACCTCCGTGGGCAGCCGGGCCGTTCGGGCCTTCATCGAGAAGGTCCAGCCGGAGGTCTGCCTGACCGGGCACATCCACGAAGCCCGGGCCGAGGACCGCATCGGCAAGACCCAGGTAATCAACCCAGGCCCCTTGGCCGGGGGCGGCTACGCCCTGATCCGGCTGACCGAGACCGGACTGCACGGCGAACTGCGCATGATCGGCCAAAAGTCCTCATAGCTATAAACCATGAAACTGTACTCATGGAACGTAAACGGCTTTCGGGCCGTGCTGAACAAGGGATTCTGGGACTGGTTCCATCAGGCTGACGCCGACGTTGTCGGCCTGCAGGAAATCAAGGCCACGCCGGAACAGCTCCCGGATCAGGATCGGCAGGTTCCCGGCTACCTGGACTACTGGAACCCCAGCCAAACCAGGAAGGGCTATTCCGGGGTGGTCTGCTTCAGCAAAGTGAAGCCCCTGAACACGGCTCTGGAACTGCCCGACGAACGTTTCCACGGCGAAGGCCGGGTGATCCGGCTGGAGTTCCCGGATTTTCATTTCTTCAACATCTATTTTCCCAACGGCCAGATGAGCCCGGAGCGGCTGGACTACAAGCTGGGCTTTTACGACGCCTTCCTGGAACACGCCCAGGATTTGCGCCGCTCCAAGCCCATCGTGGTCTGCGGAGACTTCAACACCGCGCACAGGGAAATCGACCTGAAAAACCCCAAGGCCAACTCCGACACCTCCGGCTTCCTGCCCATCGAACGGGCCTGGATCGATTCCTTCATCGCCGCCGGATATGTGGACACCTTCCGGATATTCACCGACCAGCCGGACCAGTACACATGGTGGACCTACCGCTTCGGCGCCCGAAGCCGCAACGCCGGGTGGCGCATCGACTACTTCTTCGTCTCCGAGGAACTCAGGCCCAACGTCCGCCGCGCCTGGATCGAACCCGACGTCCAGGGGTCTGACCATTGCCCGGTGGGGTTGGAGCTGGTGCTGTAGCTGACCGGCCTGACGATGCGCCTCACTCCTCTCATTCTTGCGACATGAAACCCGTCCATGCCTGAAATCCGCCTCACCCCCTCCGGGCGGCTGCATCTGCATGCTCCGGAATCCGACGCCGCGCCCTCGACTCTCCCCTCTGCTCTTTCGGAGGCTTTTGCCCGCGACTGGCGCGAGGGGCTGTTTCTGCTCGCGGCCCGGGGCGAAACAGGTCCGTCCCCGTCCCTGCGCTTCTGGGCCAGGGTGGCGGCGGACTACCTGACCAGGCTCTGTCATGCGCCGGATGCCGCGGCGCGGTTCGATCCGGATGAACCGCCCAAGGCGTGGCTCCGGCAACAGGCGCAACCACCGCGACTTCAGCCTCCGGCCCCGGCTCAATTCCAGGCCTGGGCCGACGCGGCCCCGCCCATGGTCGGCGGGGAGTACCTCTCCCCGGACCTGCTGGCCCAGGTCTGGAACGATCTGGCGGCCTGGGCCGAGGAAACCATGGCCGGAGACAGGGGCCCGACGGAGTTCCTGCGCAAGCGAGCCCCGCGCTGGAACCAGGTCGGCCGGGTCACCTTTCATCTGGCCGAGAACAAGACCGACGAAGAGCGCCCTTTTGCCTTCATGGCCAGCTTCAGCACCGGCATGGACGCCTCGGGCCAGGTTCGCCACCTGCCCATGCGCAAGGCCTTGGAACGCTACGCCGGAGCCGGGGACAATCCGGCCCTGCTCAGGCTGCTGACCCCGGTGTACGAGGCCGGCAAACGCCTGGACTGGGTCAAGGAGCTGATGGAGAGCGGCGACGTCTACCGACCCATGGCCTGGAGCGTCCCCCTGGCCTATGAAATGCTGCGCTCCGCCCCCGTGCTGGAGGAAAGCGGCCTGACCGTGCGCCTGCCCAACTGGTGGCAAAAGCGCCCCAGGCCGCAAGTGAGCGTGGTCATCGGCGAACAACGCAAGACCGTCCTGGGCGCGGAGGCCATGCTGGATTTCCGGGTCCGGATGGCCCTGGGCGACACGCCCCTGACCGAGGATGAGCTGCAACAGCTCCTGGCCGCCACGGACAAGCTGGTCCTGTTCAAGGGTCAGTGGGTGGAGGTGGACCGGGAGCGGCTCCAAGAGGCCCTGGAGCACTGGAAGCGCCTGGAGCTGGAGGCCCAAAACGGAGAGATTTCCTTCATCGCCGGGATGCGCCTGCTGGCCGGGGCTTCGGCGGATCTGCGCCACGGCGACCAGGAGGAGACGGCCCGAGAATGGGCCCATGTCCAGGCCGGATCGGCCCTGCGGGAGATTCTGGACGGGCTGCGCGACCCGGCCAAGCTCCGGCTGGACGAAGCGGACCTCGGCCTGCGCGCCCAGCTGCGCCCATACCAGAAGGACGGCGTGGCCTGGCTGCGCTTCCTGACCGGTCTGGGCCTGGGGGCCTGCCTGGCCGACGACATGGGCCTGGGCAAGACCCTCCAGGTGCTCGGCCTGCTCAGCCGGATCAAGGCCGAAGCCTCGGAAACAGGGAGCCAAACCGGGCCGTCCCTGCTGATCATCCCGGCCTCGCTGCTGGGCAACTGGCGGGCCGAGGCCAAGCGCTTCGCCCCCAACCTGCGCCTGCTCTTCCTGCACCCCTCGGAAACCCCGCGCAAGGATCTGGACGCCCTGGCCCGGAATCACAGGCAAATCCTTTCAGGCATCGACCTGGCCGTGACCACCTATTCCATGGTCGGGCGGATGTCCTGGCTGACGGAGCAGCCCTGGCGGCTGGTGATCCTGGACGAGGCCCAGGCCGTGAAGAATCCCGCCACCTCCCAGAGCAAGGCGGCCAAGAAGCTCCCGGCCCAGGCCCGCGTGGCCCTGACCGGCACGCCGGTGGAAAACCGACTGGGCGAGTTGTGGAGCCTGTTCGACTTTCTCAATTCCGGCCTGCTGGGCAGCGCCAAGCAGTTCAAGGAGTTCGTCAAAACTATGGAGGCCCGGGAAACCGATCCCTTCGGCCCCCTGCGCCGCCTGGCCGGGCCGTACATCCTGCGGCGGCTGAAAACCGACCGCAAGATCATCGCCGACCTGCCTGACAAGACCGAAACCGTGCGCTACTGTCTGCTGACCAAATCCCAGGTCAAACTTTACCAGCAGGTGGTGGAGCACATGGCCAAGGCATTGAGAGAGGTTGAAGCCATGGCCCGTCGGGGGCTGGTCCTGCAAACCCTGATGCGCCTGAAACAGATCTGCAACCATCCGGCCCAGTTCACCGGAGACGGGGACTTCACCCCCGAAGCCAGCGGCAAGTTCGCCCGGCTGGCGGAAATCTGCGAGGAACTCGGCGAGCGCCAGGAGCGGGTGCTGGTCTTCACCCAGTTCCGGGAGATCATCCCCTCCCTGGAAGAACACCTGGAACGGCTTTTCGGCCGACCGGGCCTGGTCCTGCACGGCGGCGTGAACGTCAAGAAACGCAAAACCCTGGTGGATCAGTTCCAGCGCGAGGACGGCCCGCCGTTTTTCATCCTCTCCCTCAAGGCCGGCGGCACCGGGCTGAACCTGACCGCGGCCTCCCACGTGATCCACTTCGACCGCTGGTGGAACCCGGCCGTGGAGAACCAGGCCACGGACCGGGCCTTCCGCATCGGCCAGAAACGCAACGTCCTGGTCCACAAATTCGTCACCCGGGGGACCATCGAGGAGCGCATCGACGCCATGATCACCGAAAAGCAACAGCTGGTCGAACAACTGCTTTCCGACGACGCCGAAATCCGGCTCACGGAACTGCCGGACGACGAGCTGCTCAAACTGGTCAGCCTGGACGTGAACAGCGCTGCGGGAGGATGACCCGTAGGCGGTGCCCCTCTTGTCGGTCGGGGCAAAGTGGGTTTATGCTCGTCCTCTGAAAGAGCGGCACGGAAAGAGCATTCGGGGCTTTCTCGGACGGATTCGTGAAATCATCGATCGGCCCGGACATTCTAAAAGCCAAAGCGCAAAGCGAGGTCCATCCATGGCCACCAGCATCGCCTTGATCCGGCAAATCAACGACGTGGAACCCCACCTGCGAGACGTTCTCTACTCCATCCTGGAGGAAATGGAACGACAGCAACGTGAACGGGTAACCAGGGACGATTTCGCTGAACTCAGGCAAATCGTCGCCAACCTGGCTCTGGCACAGGAAAAGACGGAAAAGGAGGTCGCCAAACTGGCCAGGGGTATGCAGGACCTCCAGAAACAGATGGGCGGACTTTCCCATGCCGTGGGCTATGGCATCGAGGACCGGCTGATGCCCTTCATCCCGGCCTACGCCCTGCAAACCTTCGGCCTGGACATTCAGAGCACGGAGCGCGCGTTCATCGAAACAAGCCCGGGCTCCCATGACGAGATCAACATCCTGGCCAAGGGCGCGGACGCGGATGGCCAGGCCTACCTGATCGGGGAGTGCAAGGCCCAGCCGGGCAAAAAGGACGCCGACCGCTTCCAGGCCCTGCTCCAGCGCCTGGAAAGGGTACTCC
>SKYX01000198.1 GCA_007127655.1 Desulfonatronum sp. | reverse complement strand
GGGCGTCTGGCGGGGCGTCTGGCAAGCCGGGAGCATCCGGTGCATCGTCGGACGGAGAAGTAGGAGACTCGGGAGCTTCAAGGGCCGCGTCAGGCTCGCCCTCAAGCACGGGAGGAACGGAAGGAGCAGCCGGAAGGGGCTCGACGTACCGCGTGTCCGCGGGAACTTGCGGCTCAGGAGAAGCCGTCCGCGCGGGAGGAACATCCACCAGCGCCTGCTCATCTCCAGGACGCCATACCAGAATCAAGAGCGCCGCGGCCAGGACTGCCGCGCCGATTGCAACCATCAAGACCTTGCGCACGACGCCCCTCCTTTGCTCGACAGGGTTATTTCACAGCTTCATAAATCCGCATCGGGGGGATGTTCAGCAGCTCGAACTCAGATTTGACGTTCCGGAAAAAATGCTCCAGGTGCACGAACAAATGCTCATCCTTCTGGTAGAACGTCTGGTAGGCCAGAAATTTGCCGTTCTCGGCCAGGATCTGATGGGTTTGATGGATGATTTCCTGCCGGGTTTGCTGGTCGAGGTAGGAAAAGGGAATACCGGAAATGATGTAGTCCGGCTTGCCCGGCAACTGCCCGTTGACCAGGGAACCGACGTTTTCCACGCTGTCATTGAAGATGTGCACCCGCTCGTTACGAAACGCCTTGCTCAGACATTTGAACATGTCCTTGTTGCGCTCGATCAGGACGAGATGGGCGCTGGGCCGCATCTTTTTGAGCAGATACTCCGTGAACACGCCGGCCCCGGGGCCGTATTCGACAATCACGTTGGCCCGGGAAAAATCGATCTTCTTGCACACCCGCTTCACCCCGAAAGGGGATGTCGGCGTGATGGAGGCGACGTTTTTGTCGCGCAAAAAACATTTCACATAGTTGACTGTGCTCATGACGCTACTGCTTCCGTGTTGAGTTGTTAGAATTATTGTGGGCTCCCGGGACAAAAATAGCAAGCGCGCGTCGCTTAGGTATTTTTGACAACCGGGGCAAAGGATGCTTTGTTCCCAGGGGCTTGCCTTCAGCCGACCCAAGACCGGATTTGACCATCGATTTCGTGGCGGAAAAAAACTTGGCTCGCCCGCCAAAGACGGCATCACCCATGTTCGGCTGGTAAGCCATACATGCTGTTTTTTTCAAATGTCAATGTGCGCAATGCAGTGTCACGACGCGCCGGAGTCGACTTGAACACCACGACACTCAACGTTTCAACACCATTCTGATCAACACGGAAACACTCAGGAGCGGACTGATGAGCCATATCGAGCAAATGGCCGACGAACTGGCAAGTGAAGTCATTTCCGAAGCCGCGCAGACGTTTTTCGGGCAACGCAAGGCCCTTGAAGAGGAAATGGACCGGTTCACGGGCCGTGCACGGCAAGTTCTGGAACTGGGCAAACAGGTCATCCACGTCCAAAACGTCCTCCACGGCGTCTTACTGGACGCGGAGACCATCCAGACCTTTTACGCCGACATTGGCCTTCCCGCCCCGGAACATTCCACCCCGGCCCCTCGGGAGGAAATCGCCCGCCGACTCTCCAAGCCCGCTGCCTGGACGCTGCATGGTAGATATTCTAAATTGCTCCTTTCCGCGTACTCGCGCACCCAGGCTGAAGTGGACGCCTATCTGCACGGCGGATATAGGGACGACCCAACGCACCCCAAACGCAAGATCGCCTACAGCGGATACCTGAAGCTGGTGGAGTGGGCGGAAAAGCTGAACCAGACCATCACCAGGCTGAACACGGAGCAGGCCCCCGGCGAGGTGTTGGGATTCGTGAAAAGGCTGGATCCCAGGTCCTGTGAAATGGAAAAGGCCGCCGGAGGCGCATGCGAAATTGGCCGGGACCGAGGCATGCTGTACACGTGCATCGATTTCGCCTCGCTGTGCCTGCCGGTATTTCCCGAATACCCGGCCCCGGCCTCGGTGGAAAAGACCATCCGGCAATTCGCCAAAAGGATCTGCGCCCGTCGCGAACCGGACGTTCGCAAGCTGTTGCGGGATCTGGGCAAGGCGGGCGCGTAGCCGGGGCCATCCGTAACCATTAACCCATTCAACCAATTTTCCTCGGGAGGAAGCGTGACGTCCGTCGAGAACAACCGCAAGGGAATCATTCTGGCCGGAGGCTCGGGCACCCGGCTGTATCCGCTGACCAGGGCCACGAGCAAACAGCTGATGGCCGTGTACGACAAGCCGATGATCTACTATCCGCTGAGCGTGCTGATGCTGGCCGGAATCCGGGAAATTCTGGTCATCACCACTCCGGAGGACGGCCCGGCCTTCCGGAGCCTGCTCGGCAACGGAAGCCAATGGGGCGTCGACCTGGAGTACGCGGCCCAGCCCGAACCCGGCGGCATTGCCCAGGCCTTCCTGATCGGGAAAGAATTCCTGGCCGGTCGGGGCTGCGCCCTGATCCTCGGGGACAACATCTTTTACGGCCACGGACTGACCGAAAAGCTGCGCCGGGCCATGGCCGCCGTCCGCGGGGCCACGGTGTTCGGGTACTGGGTCAGCGACCCGGAGCGCTACGGCGTGGTGGACTTCGATGAGCAGGGCAAGGCCCGGAGCATCGAGGAAAAGCCCCAGGCTCCCAAGTCCAACTGGGCCGTCACCGGCCTGTACGTGTACGACGATCAGGTCACGGACATCGCCTCGGAGATGCGCCCCTCCCCGCGCGGTGAGCTGGAAATCACCGACGTGAACATGGTCTACCTTCAGTGCGAGCAGTTGCAAGTGGAATGCCTGGGCCGCGGCTATGCCTGGCTGGACACGGGCACCCACGCCTCCCTGCTCCAGGCCGGGAATTTCGTGCAGACCATGGAAGAACGCCAGGGCTTGAAGATCGCCTGTCCGGAGGAAATCGCCTACGCCAACGGCTGGATCAGCGCCGAGGACATCCTGGAGCTGGCCAAGCCGCTGCGCAAAAGCGGATACGGACGCTACCTGGAAGCCCTGGTCCGACGTGACCCGCTTTTCCCCGATCAGGGAGGTCGGCCATGAATGTGCAGACCACGCATCTTGACGGCGTCCTGCTTATCGCTCCCAAGGTTTTCGGCGACGCCCGCGGCTTTTTCCTGGAGACCTTCCAGGCCCGACGCTATGCCGAGGCCGGAATCCCCAATTCCTTTGTCCAGGACAACCACTCCCGCTCCGCCCGGGGCGTGCTGCGCGGACTGCACTACCAGATCGAACGGCCCCAGGGAAAACTGGTCATGGTCACCAAGGGCGCGGTCTTCGACGTGGCCGTGGACATCCGCAAAGGCTCGCCGACCTTCGGCCAGTGGTTCGGGGCCGAACTCAACGACGAGAACCATCACCAGCTTTACGTCCCACCCGGCTTTGCCCATGGATTCTGCGTCCTCTCGGAGCAGGCCGACTTCCTTTACAAATGCACCGAAACCTACGCCCCGGACCTGGAACGCTCCATCATCTGGAACGACCCGGACATCGCCATCGCCTGGCCCCTGGAAGCCCCCAGCCTCTCGGCCCGGGACGCCAGGGCCCCCCGCCTCAAAGACGTCCCTCCCGCCGACCTCTTCTGATCCCGTTTTTTTTCATTGCCCCTCACGGCCGAAATGCACAGCGCATTCCGGCCGTTTCCTTTTCCGCCATCGTTTTACAAATCCATCGAAAAAACAAATCGATCAATCCCAATATCATTCGTGAATCCGATTGGACGGAAACTCTAAAAACCGTGTATGCAGCGCCAGATAATGAAAAGGGCCTGATGCAGGCCCATTTCCCTGGAGGCGTCATGCTCGAACTTCATTTCACCTGTCCAAAGCAAGGCAAGAAATTCCGATCCGCGCAATGGTCCGTGGATCCGGACCTGGAAACGGTCACGACAGCGGACGGCCGCAAACACCTGCGCGGCCTGGTCCGCGTCCCCTGTCCCTTCTGCGATGAACCCCACGCCTACGCCCCGGACCAACTCGCATGCCCCCTCCAGGCCCCAAACACCTATCCAACATCCAACTCTCAACCTCCTACTTCTGACTTCTGACTTCTAACTCCTGACTTCTAACTTCTAACTTCTAACTTCCCCCCCACCCCCAACAAGGAGGACAACATCCATGTCTCGGGCCGTCAAAAACATCTTCGCCACCACCCTGGGCATCATTGCCGTGGGCTCGATCATCGGCGTGGTGGCCGGTTTCCTGCAACAGGCCGGCAACCCGACGAACATGGCCATCTGCGTGGCCTGCTTCGGCCGGGACATCGCCGGGGCCATCGGCATTCACCGGGCCGGGGTGGTCCAGTATCTCCGCCCGGAGATTCTGGGCTTTGTCCTGGGCGCCTTTGCCGCGGCCCTGGCCTTCAAGGAGTTCAAGCCCACCGGCGGTTCCGCGCCGGTGACCCGGTTCGTGCTGGGGATGATCGCCATGATCGGGGCCCTGGTCTTTCTGGGCTGCCCCTGGCGGGTGATCCTGCGGTTGGCCGGAGGAGACGGTAACGCCCTGTTCGGGCTGGCCGGGCTGGTGGCCGGAGTCTGGATCGGCACGCTGTTCTTCAAAAAGGGCTTCAACCTCGGTCGCGGTCAGGTCCAAAGCTGGAGCGCGGGGGTGATGATCCCCCTGATCATGCTTGGCCTGCTGGCCTTGCGTCTGCTGTATCCGCCCGTTCCCGGCGAGGCTCAAAGCGGCGTACTCTGGTACTCCCTGAGCGGACCGGGCGCGGCCTATGCTCCCCTGGCCTTTTCCCTGGCCGCTGGACTGGGCATCGGCTTTCTGGCCCAACGCAGCCGGTTTTGCACCATGGGCGCGATCCGGGACGTGATCCTGTTCCGGCAGATGTACCTGATGTACGGCTTCATCGCCCTGCTCGTCGCGGCGTTCATCACCAACCTGGCCCTGGGCCAGTTCAATCCCG
>SKYX01000271.1 GCA_007127655.1 Desulfonatronum sp. | reverse complement strand
TGACCATTCCCCACTTGATTTTGAATTCCTTGAGATACAAAACCATATGCTCAACCTTCCTTTAGGCTTTGGCGATGCGCACGCGGGAATCGGCCCAGACGGCCAGGTTGCTCCCCGGTTCGGTACGTACCGTCAACACTTTGTAGATGTTGTCTCCCTTGTTCCGGCTGAACTTGTCCCAAGCCGTGTGACCGAATCCCAGCGGAGCGGCGACCATGTTCCGGCCCACGCCTTCGAAGACGCGCACTTTGGCCAGACAGGAGCCGTTGGGGCCGGTCAAGGTGACCTTGTCCTCGGCTTGCAGGCCGTAGGCGCGGGCCGTGGCGGAATTCATCCAGACGTAGAACACGTCGCCCTGGATTTCCTGTTCGCCCAAAAGCGGCAGACAAAACGGCGGGATGGCGATGTGCCGGGAACCGTAGGTCCGGCTGTCCAGGGCCGCCAGGCTGACCGGGAAGGTCCAGTCCTCGGCGTCCGGGGGAGCAGTCTGGGAAATGAGAGTGGAGCCGAGCTGCATGGCGGTGGGGAAGGGTTCCTGGATGGAAGCCCAGAAAGCCCCTCGGGAGATGGTTCGCCACATATTGCCTGAAGCCGCGGCGGGGGCCTTGCCGGCTCTGGCCTCCCAGGGCTGAACCTTGTCCGTGAAGAAGCCTTCCAGCTCACTCAAGGCGGCCACCTTGGCCTCCAGGACCTTGTCGAAGGACGCGAACCCAAGATCGATCCCCAGCTCATTGGCTACACTCAGGAGCACATCACCGGTGGGCTTGGTGTCGAAAATGGGCTGGCGGATCACCGGCCGCGTCAGGCTGTAGCTGGCAAAACCCGAACCGTAGGGAGTCTGGACGTCGTCGAACCGTTCGATGAAGGTCGGCGTGGGCAGCAGCAGATCCGCCTGTGCGGCTGTTTCGTCGTAAAACGTGCTGAAGCTGACCAAATACGTACCGTCAAAGGCTTTGGCCGCCACGTCGGGCTGCGGCAGGGCAAAGAGCGGATTGGCCTCGTAGACGAGGCAAATGGCCGGTTTACCTACTTTGCCGTCGGCTACGCCCTGAACGTAGGCGACCAGATCCTTGGCGCGAATCTGGGCTGGGGCCTTGGCCCCTTCAACCACCTTAGGCAGATCCGGCAGAACTTGAATCCCACCGGCGGAGTTGACGTTGTCGAACAGCATGTTCAGGCTCAAGGCCGCGGCGAAGTTGAACACACCGCCGCCCTGGGCGATGGAGGACCCTGGGATAATCAGCGGCTTGTCCGCGGTGCGCAGCTTCCGGGCCAATTCGGCCACCTGCTCCGGTGCCACGCCGGTCAGTCGTTCGACGTAATCCGGGGTGTAGCGATTGATGACAAAATTGCGATAGGCGAAAAAGTCATGGGCCTGGGGAGCTGTCATTCCGCCCTGCAGGAGATGGTAGGCGATGCCCAGAGCCAAAACGCCTTCCATGCCCGGAGCAACGGAGATCCACTGGTCTGCCGCTCCGCCCGTGATGTTCTGCATTGGTCCGACGTAGACGTATTCCGCGGAGGCGTCCTCGCCTACAGGATGCGCCGCGCCGTAAGCCTTCTTGTTCCGCACGGCGGTGCCCCAGCTGTCCAGCATGTCCGCGCCGAAGGCCAGGACGAAGTCCGCGTTTTCAAGGTCGTAGCCGATCTTGCCTTCGCGAAGGATTTTGGAGGCCACAAGCTGTTCGCCGGGCATCAGGAAACAGCCGTCTGACCCCAGACCGCCCAGCAGGGCGGAAAAAAGTTCATTAATGGTCCCGTTTTCATCTCCACTGATACAGGCCACGGCGTCCTTCTTGCCTTTCTGTTCGGCCAGCTTTTCCTTCAGCAAGGCCTCGGCCTGGTCCCAGGAAATAGGCTGGTGCGTTCCGTCGGCCTGCTTCTGCATCGGCCCCTTGATCCGGGCCGGAGCGTACAGCAGCTGCGCGGCGGCCGCGCCCAAGGGACAGATCCCGCCCTGGCTCAGCGGGTGGTCGGTTCGTCCTTCAGCGGCCACGGGACGGCCGCCGGCGGTGCGAATGTTCAGGCCGCACCCGGCAGGACAGAGCTTGCAGGTGGTCGCGGCATAGGCCCGCGGTCCGTACTCCAGCCGGGGAATCCACGGCCAGTTCTGGGTCCAGATGGCCGTATCGTCGATGGACTTCCAAATCACCGGGGTGAACAGGGTTCCCGCGACACCCCCGGCAGCAAACGTGAGAAAACTTCTCCGATTAAGTGCCATTGTATATCACCCCTCTCTATTTATGACAGATCTGGCAGGCATTGGGAGCACCAGCAAACCGCTCCGGCTCCTGGGCGGCCACCGTGGCGTGACACCGTTCACAGTCCTTCATCTTCATCGTATCCCGACTGTACTTGGTCAAGCGGTTTTCATAGTAGGCCGGCAGCTCGTTGGAACTGCCCACGTCCGGGTGACAGCCGGCGGTGGCGCAATCATACTCTCTGTGCGCGGCATGGGAGAAAAAGACGTTGTCCGGCTGGTACTGATAAACCAGCCACGGAACCTCGATCCCCTTTTCGTAGAACTCTTCCACGAATTTGATTTCGTCCGGATGGTCGCCCAAGGGGAAAGAGTGACATTCCGCGCACTTGGCATTGTCCGGCAGTCCGGAAAAAGAACCGTCACGCCTGAAAAAGTGACAGTCATCACAGTGCATGCCATACAGCTCGATGTGATTTTGGTGTGTAAAAACAAGCGGTTGAGCCTTCTTGCTGTATAACAGCTGTGGAACTCCCCACCATCCGAAGGCCAACGCGGCCACAAACCCCAACAAGAACGGCAGAACTACTCCGCCCGCACTCGTTCCCCCTTTCTTTTCTTCCATCATGTTGCCTCACATGCTGTAGTGTTGATGATGAAAAGAGCCTCAACGTATCCTACGTGGATCCAAATTTTCGGCACCCTATGCAAGAGAGCAAAGCCCTGTCAAGCGTTAATGAAATAATTCACGAAGCTTGAGAACACATTAAGGTTAATAAAAAAATCAGGTTATCTGACTAATGAACAATTCAGGCAACCCGTATCGCTTCACTCGGGTGTTTGAGGCCGGCTCCGCCCATAAACATCATCAAAACGGACGATGTCGTCCTCCTCTAAATAGGGACCGCTCTGGATCTCGATGATCTCCACCGGAACCCTCCCCGGATTGGAAAGCCGATGCATGGCGGTTTTGGGAATGTCCACGGACTGATTCTCCGTGACGAGCGTTTCCTTGTCCCCCACCTGGACCAGGGCCGTGCCCTTGATCACCACCCAGTGTTCGCTGCGATGGTGGTGCATCTGCAGGCTCAATCGCGCCCCCGGATGGACCATGATCCGCTTGATCTTGTAGAATTGGCCCTCTTCCAGAACCGTGTAGCTCCCCCAGGGCCGTCGCACGGTGACGTGAGCCTCAACCAGGGTGGACTTCTCGGCCTTAAGCCGGTTGACCACGTCCTTGACCCGCTGGACCTGATCCAAGGGGCAAACCAGGGTGGCGTCCCTGGTCTGGACCACGACCATGCCTTCCAAGCCCACGGCGGCCAGCTTGCCGCCCGTGGAAAACAGCAGACTGTCGCGGCAATCCATGGCCAGCACGTCGCCCTTGACCACGCAATGATCCACGGCTTCCTGCTCGCCCATCCGGAACATGGCCTCCCAACTCCCCAAGTCGTCCCAGGAAAAACCGGCTTCCACCATCGCCAAGCGCCTAGCATGTTCCATGATTCCGTAGTCCACGGAAATGTCGGGTATTTCGCCATATCCAGCGACCAGCCCGCGCTGGTTTCTCTCCAGCCACCAAGTCCAGAGCCGGGGCTGAAATTCTTCAACGGCGTCCAAGAATGCTGAACCGGGAACGATGAACATTCCGCTGTTCCAGGAGTGGGTGCCGGCGCTGACGTACTCCTTTGCCGCCTCCAACGGGGGTTTTTCCACGAAACCTGCCACCCTGTAAGCGCCGGGAGCCAGCTCTTCAGCCTTGGCGATGTATCCGTAGCCGGTCTCCGGTTTGGTCGGTGGAATGCCGAAGGTCACGAACCAGTCCTGGTTCGCCAGGGCCAGGGCCTGCTCCCAATCGGCCTCGAACCGGGCTTGATCGCCGATCATGTGGTCCGAAGGGAAAACCCCCACCAGGGCCTGACCGCGTTCCGGGTCCTGAACCGCGACGATCTTATCCAGGCCAAGCAAGATCGCCGGAAGCGTGTTGCGGGCCATGGGCTCCTTGAGCACTTGTCCCTTCAGGGCCGGGTGCACCTCTTCCAACTGCGAGCAAACCTCGAAGAAATGCTCATCGTTGGTCACGGTGACGATCCGTTCGGCGGGCAATCGCCCCAACAACCGCTCCGCGGTCTGCTGCAGCAAGGTTTTTTCACCGTTCAAGGCCAACAGTTGCTTGGGCAGCAGGGATCGGGACATGGGCCACAGCCGGGTGCCGGAGCCGCCTGCAAGCACGACGGCCCAGGCATTGTCCCAAATCTGGGAATCCACTTCTGCTTTTTCCATCAAAAAAAGCTCCTTGCGCTATCTGTAATGAGTACAGGCCCCCGTCGTGATGCAATCCAGGGCTCCTTGTTCCGTTATGCACAAACGCGCACGACACGTCCTTACCCTGCTCAAGACATCCCTGCAACCATTTATTCGGAGAACAACGGGACCTATTAAAATTGCACTGTTCACATGTATCGAGATCAAGCCAAAATCGAAATCACAATCGAAATCGCACCCGAAAACCTCATTTCGACATGCATTCCAATGCCATACTTTCAGCATCGATTTCGATTCCTTGGTTGACGAAGGTCGAGGCTCCCTCCGTCCCCTCGGCTCCACTCTTGGCAAGCGGACACAACGGCTTTGACCTGTGCATCTGGATTCTGTAGGTTTCTTATCCATCTTGGACGAGCCCTTGCACCTCGGATCGATTCCGGCCGCGAAAGCGAGGCTCGCCGCCTTACCTCACCAACATCAGGAGGAACACCACATGCTGACCCCGAAAATCGAACAGGCCCTGAACGAGCAAGTCAACGCCGAGCTGTACTCGGCCTACCTCTACCTGGCCATGGCCGCCTATTTCAGCAACCACGATCTGGAAGGCTTCACCCACTGGATGAACATGCAGTCCCAGGAAGAACTCGGCCACGCCATGAAGTTTTACGCCTTCATCAACGAACGAGGTGGAAGAAACACGCTGAAAACCATCGAGGCCCCGCCTTTGTCCTGGGATTCTCCGACGGCCGTGCTTGAGGCCGTGCTGGAACACGAACAAAAGGTCACCGCCCTGATCAACGACCTTGTGGATCTGGCCATTGCCGAGAAAGACCACGCTACGAACATCTTTCTACAGTGGTTCGTCACCGAGCAGGTGGAAGAAGAGGCCAGCGTCAACGCCGTGCTCCAGAAGCTGAAACTCCTGGGCAAGGACGGCGGCGGGCTGTTCATGATCGACCGGGAACTGTCCGCCAGGCCCTCTGCCTGCCCCTGCTCCCAGCCGACCGCCTGATCACCGGGCGGCCGCTTTCTCGCCTTTCAACGCACCTTCTTTGACACGTCGCCTTGCCCGGACCTCGGCCCGAGGCAAGGCGTTTTTCCGATTTTCAGGCCGGACAGATGCGGCCAACCTTCCAAACCGGAGGCGTTCATGCGCGTATCCAAAAACATCCTGATCGCCGGTGAAGCCGGACAGGGCCTAGTCACCGTAGGTATGCTTCTGACCAAGGCCCTGGCCAGATCAGGTTACGAGATCTTCATCAGCCAAGGCTACGAATCCCGCATCCGAGGCGGACACAACACTTTTGCCGTGCGCACCGGCCTCGGATCGATCCGGGCCGGAGTCCGCGACGTGGACCTGCTGATCGCCCTGAACCGGGAAAGCATCGCCTTGCATCGCGCGGAGCTGACCCATGACGCCCTGGTCCTTGTGGACTCGGAACACGATGATCAAGCCGCGAAGGACGAAGTCCTTGAAGCCGATCAAAAAGCCCCTCGAAATCAAACCCTGCATGTTCCGTTTGCCGAGTTGGCCCCGGGAAAAGTTTATCACAACATCGTGGCCTTGGGGATCGCGGCCCGGCTTCTCGGCCTGCCCGAGAGCGTGACAACCACTCTGGTCAAGGAAACCTTTGTCAGGAAAAAGGCCGACCTGGTGGAGAAAAACCTGAACGTCCTGCATGCTTCAACCGCATGGGCAGGGAAACAGGCCGCTGCCTTTGAGCCTCTTCCTGAATCGCCGAAGTCGGCCAAGCGCATGGTCCTGGACGGCAACCAGGCCATTGCCCTGGGGGCCCTGGCCGCAGGCGTACGTTTCTGCGCCTTCTACCCCATGACCCCGGCCACAGGCGTGGCCCTGAACCTGAGCAACGCGGCCAGGGACCTGGGGCTGGTGGTGGAGCAGGCCGAGGACGAGATCGCGGCTGTGAACATGGCCCTTGGCGCGTCCTATGCCGGCGCCCCGGCTCTGGTGCCCACCTCCGGCGGCGGATTCGCCCTGATGACCGAAGGAATCAGTTTGGCCGGAATGACCGAAACCCCCCTGGTGCTGGTCCTGGGCCAGCGCCCCGGACCGGCCACCGGGCTCCCCACCCGGTCCGAACAGGGCGACCTGAACCTGGCTCTGTACGCCGGACACGGGGAGTTTCCTCGGGCTATCCTCACCCCGGGCAGCGTCGAAGAATGCTTTCGCCTGACCCACGCCGCCGTGGACCTGGCCGAGCGCTCCCAAGGTCCAGTGATCGTCATGACCGACCAGTACCTGGCCGACACCATCCAGGCCGTCCCGCCCTTTGATTTGGACATGCTCAGCGAACCGCTTCGCCCGACCCGGAACTGCGACGAACCACACGATTACAATCGGTACGCCTTCACCGAAGACGGCGTCTCCCCTCGACTGCTACCCGGAACAGGGGAACATCTGGTAGTGCTGGACAGCGACGAGCATGACGAGGATGGGCATATCACCGAAGACCTGACCATCCGAAAGCGCATGGTCGACAAGCGGCTGGCCAAGGAGCGGAAGCTGCGGGAAACCATTCTGGCCCCGACCTATATCGGTGACGAGCAGAGCGACCTGTTACTGATTTGTTGGGGCTCGACCCTGGGACCGGCGGATGAAGCCGCGGAAATCCTGCGCAAGGAAGGCCGCAACGTCGGACTGCTCCACTTCCGTCAGATCTGGCCCCTGCTACCGGAGCAGTTTCTGGAACGGTTGCGCCAAGCCCGCGAAACCGTCTGCGTCGAGGGCAACGCCACGGGGCAGTTCGCGGGACTGCTGCGCAAGGAGGCCGGATTCAGCGTCTCTCGCTCCATCTTGCGGTACGACGGACTGCCGTTTACCGCGGAGGACATTTTGCGCGAACTCAACATCGAAACCGGCCAGAAACTGGAATCCCGTGAGACCATGGGGAGGTGATACAATGGCGACGATGAAAGATTTCGGAAGCTTTGAAACGGCGTGGTGCCCGGGATGCGGGAACTTCTCCATCCTCGAGGCTCTCAAAAAAGCCCTGACCGACAGCGGCCTGGCCCCTCACCAAGTCCTGATGGTCTCCGGTATCGGCCAGGCCGCCAAGACGCCGCACTATTTACGTTGCAATGTCTTCAACGGCCTACATGGCAGGGCACTGCCCGCAGCCACCGGCGCCAAGTTGGCTAATCCAGAACTGCACGTCTTCGTGGAAAGCGGAGACGGATGCTCCTACGGCGAAGGCGGCAACCATTTTCTGGCCGCGCTACGGCGCAACGTGGACATCACCATGCTGGTCCACGACAATCAAATCTACGGCCTGACCAAAGGCCAGGCCAGCCCCACCACCTTGCACGGCCAAGCCACCAAGGCCCAACCCCAGGGCGCGCCATCCCAAGCCTTCAACCCCGTGGCCATTGCCGTGGCCATGCAGGCCGGATTCGTGGCCCGGGGCTTTGCCGGAAACCCGGACCACCTGGCTGACCTGATCCACCAGGCCCACGCCTTTCCCGGCTTCGCACTGGTGGACATTCTCCAGCCCTGCGTCTCCTTCAACAAGGTAAACACCTTCGCCTGGTACAAGGAACGTGTCTGGGACATCCCGGAGGACCACGACCCCGCAGATTGGAATCAGGCCATGACCCTGGCCCGCCAGTTCGGCGACCGCATCCCCATCGGTGTCATCCGCCGCGACCCATTCCGCCCCACCTTCGAATCCCACTTCCCCGTCCTCCAGGAAGGCCCTCTCTTCGGGCGCACCCCGGACAGGGCCAAGCTGACGCGGTTGATGGAGAGCTACATGTAACCCGGAGGGAGGTTCAGCGGTTCAGCGGTTTGCCGAGGGAGCAGAATTGCAACCCAAGGAAAGCCCTCGACCGCGGGAGATGCAGCGACCCAAGGCTCCTTGCCAACGACCTCAACCAAAAAGCTCGCCACCCGCGACGCGGTCGCGGAGGAAGGAAAGCCGTGTAAGAACGGATGGCTGAATCGTACCGTCGAATGGATCGGGAAGTCCTTCAGGTGACCGGAGAGCGGGAGGGGCGGTTTCCGTGCCGCCAGGGCGGAGCGCCCTGCGATCCACGGGCAGGAAGTAGTCCAGGGAGGCCAGCAGGGCGCCGTCGGTGCTGCGCAGGATCATGGCCGTGACGTAAACCCGGCCGTAGACCACAGTGTAGGTGCCGGTGAGCACGGCGAAAGCGTTGATGTCCCGGTTGATCTTGTCCAGTTCCCGGGACAACGCGAACTCTCCCTGGCCCTTGCGCACCAGCAGGGACTGAGTACGCAAGCGCACGTCCACCATGTGCATGCCGTGCTGGGCGAAGCGGGAGCCGATCTGCTGGGGGATGATCCGTCCCAGCGAACTGGTCCGGTCCAAATCCTCCAGCATGACGAAGGAGGACATCAGCAAGGGCATTTCACAGACTTCCGGCTTGCACAGGGCCTCGTACAATGTGTCCGCCACGGTGTAATGCACCGTGATCAGTTCCACCCCGGGTTGATGCACGATGTATGATGGCCGGGAGCAACCGACCGACCAGAACCCGACCAACCAGAGTACGGCTAGCCAGAGTATCGCTATGCCGCGTCGCCTTGATCCATGGGACATCTTCCTGAGCATGACTTCTTTTCTCCATCAATGCCGCGCCGCAACCGACACACTTTTTCCCTAAAGAAAACCGGATGACTGCCGATAAGAGGAGCAAGCGAATCAATTTCCGCGATCGGCAATCTTCCCGATCTTGCTTTTCCAAGGTCGCCCGGAGTGCAAATTTTGCCTATTTTCCGGTTTCACCCCTTTTGCTAGCAAATTTCGATCCAACCCCACGTATCGCACGACCGGGCCTCCGGTGTCTCGATACGTTGAACGTAATCAAAAGGAACGACGTCACATGCGGACAATATTGCTTGGACTTCTCCTCGGCTTCGTCCTCTTGTCGGGTCCGGGATGCGCGAAGCCGCAGCCTGTGCAGATGAACTACATCCCGTTGCCGGTCTTGTCCCAGGCTCCGGTTCCCACGGCCTACCCCCTGAAGACCCAGCCCAAGATGCAGGCCGTGCATCATTGGGAAGTTCTGGCCGGGGACGTTGCCCAGCGAGTCCACGAATCCCTGGAACGCCGGGTTCTGGAACGTCAGTTTCCCGTCCACGTAGCCCCGTCCGGCACGACTCCCTTTGCCAAGTCCTTTCACGCCCTGCTGATCACCAAGCTGGTGGAGCGAAACATCTCCGTGTCCAGCGGTTTCACCAACGCCCTGGTACTGAGCTTCGACATCGAGATGGTCCGCCACGGCAACCGAATCCTGCGCACGGGAAAAGGGATCTACAAGGCACTGGGCCCTGACGTTTTTGTCCAGCGCTCCTCTCTCCTGACCCCGGACGGCCATGGTGCCCTCGTAAACCAGACCATGCTGGAAGCCGCCGAAGTCAACGTGGAGTCCGGGGCCTATACCCACGAGTTGCCGCGAATGGAGGTTCTGATCACTTCGTCGTTGGTCTTCGAGGAGCACTTCCTGATGCGCGACTCCTCCATCTACTACATCAACGACTCAGAATGGTGGCACTATAAGCAGCACACCCTGCCCAGCCAACCGGCCACGGTCAACTACCAACTCGTGGACCGCTAGGGAGAAGCAGCCATGCTCAGAAAATTCATTCTCACCCTGCTCTTCGGCGCGGCCTTGGCAATGGGGCAAAACGCGCAGGCGTTCCATCCGTATTCTGGCTCCGGCCACCATGCCCACATCCACGGATTTCAAGGCTTGGCCTACGCCTTGGCTGACGGCCTGGAACACAACCTCGTCCAATATGTCGACCGGACCCGGCCCATTCTGTACACCAGCTTCGTAGACCTCGACGATTTGAACACCTCCAGCACCTTTGGCCGTCTGCTGGGCGAACAGGTGGCCTCGCGGATGTCCCAACTCGGCTACCGGGTGGTAGAACTCAAGCTGCGCCAGGGCTCCATGATCGTCAGCCAAAACACAGGAGAAATGATCCTGTCCCGCGACCTGCGCGACGTACGCACCAGCCACGATACCCAGGCCGTGCTGGTGGGCACCTACGTAGTGACCGATAATGCCGTAATCGTTTCCGCCAAGCTGCTCAGCACCCTGGACGGGGCCATCCTGGCCACCAGGGACGCCACCTTGCGCAAAACAAAGGATATCCACGAGCTGGTGACCAGGAATGTCACCACCTTTCAGCCGACGCGAACCCAGCCTTCCAAGACGCAAATGGAACGTGAAGCCGTGCACGAGGGCCCTCTGGCCCGTGGGACCATTCTCCTGGACCCCAAGAACTCCCTGGCCGCTCGTCTGATCCAGGCCCGACTGGCGGAGCTGAACTACTACACCGACCGTATCGACGGTATCTGGGGGAGGAACTCCAGGGCCGCATTGAATCGCTTCAAATCCAACCGCCAGCTCACCTCGCCCACGACATGGGACCTTTCGGCGCAACGGGAGCTGTTCAAGGGAACAGGCCAATAACCTACAGAACCCCGTCTTGAACGACCGCATGGAGAAAGCTCATGAAACACCTGACGATCACCCTGATATTGGCCGGCGTGGTCCTGATCACGTCTTCTTGTTGCCCCTTGCGTACCTCCTGTGGGCCGGTGGTGATCACCCAGCCCGCCCCGGCGGCCGTACCGGTGCTCCCGACCTATTCCCCGTACCGCTGCCATCCCGGCTATGTGGGCTACTGCCATCCCTACCACCTGCCCTACGTCACCAGAACCACGCTGGTGAACCCCGTGCTGCCGCCCTACGCCCCCTGCAACCCTTGTTACTAAACTGATTCCGAGCCGGTCACCAGCGATGATCCGACTCGCGTCAGGGCAGTTGTGCTCTCACGTAACTATCTGAAATTTATTAGGCTGGTTTGCCCTGTTTGGGACGGATCGACTGTTTGACTGAACCAGGAGTCGTTCATCAAGCCGTTGCCCAGCGCTACGAGCACAAGTTCCTGTTTATATAGCGCAACGGCTTGATGTTACAAGGCCGGTGAAGGAGTTTCGAGCCGTTCCAAACAGGGTAAACCAGCCGTCTTGGCAAGAAAAATTTGGGTGAGAACAAAAATGCCCTGCGACCCGCATCGCTCACCCCGGGCAAGGCCGAGGCATAATCCAACCGGCGCACTCTGGAGAAAGGCCGTGCCGCTAGGCAAGCCGCAAAAGGCGGGAGAGAGACATCGACACATGAACCTAGGTGACGAAACGTGCGCAAGTCCTTAAGGACATATCTTGCAACCGGCCATGAACGTGATTAGATCTATACTTGTCCATGGCCGTTTCGCGTTTTTGGCCGCGTCTTTTTCGAGGTTGTCAGAGCACTGTTTTTTTGAACAAATAATCTTGATCAGGAGTTCCCCATGCTTAGCAACACACCTCTTTCGAAATGCTTTCCTCATTCCTTGAAGGGATTTTTTACCGTGTTTCCAAAACTGTTCCGGATCATTTTGGTCATCCCGCTTATCGTTCTCGGCCTGATCCTTCCGGCCGATGCCCAACAGGAGCCTTTCGTCGTCGGAGACCATCTCCCGGCTTTTTCCATGACCGCCCCAGCGTCCTCGGCACACCGGGACTATTTGGGCCTGGATACGGAAGCCTCCGAGTTCACCCTGGCCGACATAGACGCCCCGGCTGTATTGGTGCAGATCTTCAGCATGTACTGCCCGATCTGCCAGCGCGAAGCGCCGGAGGTGAACGAGCTGTACGCCGCCCTGCACAGCGAGGGTTTGGGGGACAAAATCAAGATTTTGGGCCTCGGCGCAGGCAACTCGGATCTTGAAGTCCAGGTTTTTCAGGAGCGTTACGACGTTCCTTTCCCCCTGATTTCCGACCCGGACTATGTCCTGCACAAGGTCTTCGGCAACGTAGGCACGCCCTATTTCGTCCTGGTTCAGCCATCCGGAACCACTGAGGGAGCCCAGGTTGTTCGGTTCTCGTACATTGGTGCCTTTGACTCCATGGAGACATTTCTGAATCAGTTGCGCACGGCCAAAAAGGAGTAGCAACCATGAACCTCGCCCATTTCTCTGTAGCTACACTTAAAACGGTGTTGCTCGTCTGGCTGTTTGTGTTGGCCCTGCTGGCCGGAACCGCCATTGCCGAGGTTTCAAAAATCGAGGGGCAAATCTTCCAGGTTCAGAAGCTCAAACCCATTGACAGCGAACTGAACGTCCAGGTCGGCGATCCGGCTCCCGACTTTTCCCTGCCCGCGGTACACGGCGAAACCATCACCTTGAGCGACTACCGTGGCCATAAAAACGTCATGCTGTCCTTCGTGCCCGCGGCCTGGACCCCGGTCTGCTCCGACCAGTGGCCCGGATACAACATCCTGCAAGACATATTCGACAGTCACGACACCATCATCCTGGGCATTACGGCGGACAACATCCCGTCGCTCCACTCCTGGATCCAGGCCATGGACGGACTGTGGTTTCCGGTGCTCTCCGACTTCTGGCCCCACGGCAAAACCGCCGATGCCTTCGGCCTATTGCGCGGGGACGGGACCACGGAACGGGCTCTGGTCTTCATCGACAAGCAGGGGGTGATCCGCTTTTTGCACGTGGAGGATATCAATATCCGTCCTCCCCTGGAGATCGTCATGCAAGGCCTTCAAAGCCTCGCTGACTGATCTCGCTTCCTCCAGCGGTCAGGGCAATTGTGTTCTCACGTAACCATTTGAAAAATATGAGGCTGGTTGACCCTGTTTGGGACGGATCGATTGTCTGACTGAACCTGGAATCGTTCACCAAGGCGTTGCCCAGCGCAAAGAGCACAAGTTCTTGTTTTTATACCGCAACGGCTTGATGGTACGAGTCCGGTGATGGAGTTTCGAGCCGTTCCAAACAGGGTAAACCAGCCGCCTTTGCAGGAAAAATTTGGTGCGAACACAATTGCCCTGCTCCAGCGGTTTTCTCCCCTTGCCTTCATCAGTGTTTCCGGGCACGGGACGAGACGGGTTCGCGCCCGCTCGATCCTGTGCCCGTCCACGTTGACTTGGACGCGAAAATTTGTTTTCAAACCGGGGTTCAAGGTTCCTGTTCCCGGCTTGTCGCCGACACGGAAGTTTTTTTTGGAGTACTGAGGCACCGGATTGAGAATCGACCCGAAACGCAATCGAGAGCGGATGGTCCGTGAACAGATCGAGTCACGCGGCATTACGGACCAGGCGGTGCTTTCCGCCATGCGTAAGGTCCCCCGCCATCTGTTCGTGGAAGAGGCCTTGCGCTCTCAGGCGTACGAGGATCATCCCCTGCCCATCGGCTACGGCCAGACAATCTCCCAGCCGTTCATCGTGGCCCTGATGACGGCCGTGCTCAATGTCCAGCCGGGGATGCGGGTTTTGGAAATCGGAACCGGCTCCGGGTATCAGGCAGCGATACTCGCGGAAATGGGAGCTCAGGTCTATTCCGTGGAGCGCGTCCAGCCCCTCTATTCCGCGGCGCTGACCCGCCTGAACAAAATGCGCTATTTCAACGTCCACCTGAAACTGGACGACGGAACCATGGGCTGGCCGGAGGAAAGTCCGTTTCAGCGGATCATGGTCACTGCCGGCGGGCCCGATGTGCCCCCCCCTCTGCTGGAACAGCTGGACGAATCCGGCATTCTGATCATCCCCGTGGGTGCCAGGCAACGGAGTCAAGAGTTGATCCGCTTCGTCAAAAAGGAAGGCAAGATCATGAAAGCGAACCTTGGGGCCGTCATGTTCGTCGACCTGGTCGGCACCCATGGTTGGTGACTCGGTCAGCTCCAAGCAGCGTCCCGGCACTCCGGTTCCAGCACTCCCAGTCAACACCGCCTCCTAAGAAAAGATCCCCATGACCAACGCTTCAAACATCTCGCCTGACGCATCCTGTTCCACCTGCCCGTCACGAAAAAAGAGCGGACACGGTGGACGATCCGCCGCCGGTAACGTTCAGGATCAGTTGATCAAATCCACCCTGGACAACATCCGCTTCAAACTCTTCGTAATGAGCGGCAAGGGAGGTGTCGGCAAAAGCTCCATCGCCGTGAACCTGGCCGCGGCCCTCGCCCTGAAGGGACACCGCGTGGGTCTGCTGGACGTGGACATTCACGGCCCCAGCGTCCCGCACCTTCTGGGTCTGTCCGGCCCCCTGGAACAATCACGGGGTTCCTTGATCGCACCAAAACGGTACGGGGAACGTCTCTTCGTCGTCTCCATGGAATCCTTGCTCCAGGATCCGGACCAGGCCGTGCTCTGGCGTGGTCCGATGAAAACCGCGGCCATCCGCCAATTCATCGCCGACGTGGACTGGGGCCACCTGGACTATCTGGTGGTGGATTCTCCCCCCGGAACCGGGGACGAGCCCATGACCGTACTTAAGACCATTCCCGAGGCCCTGAGCATCGTGGTCACCACGCCCCAGGAAATCTCCCTGGCCGACGTGCGCAAGGCCATCAACTTCCTGCAGTACGCCCACGCCAACATTCTCGGACTGGTGGAAAACATGAGCGGGCTGATCTGCCCGCACTGCACCGAGCGGATCGAGCTGTTCAAGACCGGCGGAGGAGAGGCCCTGGCCAAAAAGTACGGGCTGGAATTTCTCGGCGCCGTCCCCCTGGACCCCGCGGCCGTGGTCGCCGGCGACCTGGGCAAGCCGGTGGTCATGCTGGACGAGGACACGCCGGCAAAGCGCGCCCTCTTGCAACTGGCGGACACGGTCATCCGGACATCTGAAAACAGCCTGGAGGCCACCGCCGGTGGACCGCAGCAGTAAACGGCCTCCGGTAAACGCCCCTCCAGCCATGACGAGGTCGAGCATGCTGACCAAACAGCGTCGTTTTTTCTCCCTTTTCGGAGCCATGGTCGGCATGTCCGTGCTGATGTTGCTCTGGACCGGACTCTGTGCTGCGGGCACGATCTTTTTCTACAAGGACGAACACGGGGTGATGCATTTCACGGACACGCCCACCTCCTCCAAGTTCCGTCCGTTTCAGTCCCTGCGGTCCCGCATGGGCAGCAGCGCGGACCGGGCCTCCATCACCCGCTACGTGGAGCAGTACAGTCAGCGATACGGCCTTGACCCTCACCTGGTTATGGCCGTGATCGAGATCGAGTCCGGCTTTAACCATCAGGCCGTCTCCCGGGCCGGGGCCCAAGGCCTGATGCAGATCATGCCGGCTACTCAGCAGGACCTGGGGCTGACCGCGCCCTTCGACCCGGCGGAGAACATCGAAGCCGGCATCCGCTACCTGAAAATGCTCATGGACCGCTTTCCGGACCTCTCCCTGGCCCTGGCCGCCTATAACGCCGGGCCGGCCAACGTGGAGCGCTACAACGGCATTCCTCCATTCCGGGAAACCCAGGACTACGTCCGCAAGGTCACGGCCAACTATGACCGTCGACGGGCGGCGCGGAACTAGCCATGCTCAATCTTGCCAACCAGGTCACCCTGGCCCGCATCCTGGCTATCCCCGTCTTGATCCTGCTGTTGTATTTCCCGAGCAAGCCGGTCAATGCCGTTGCCATGATCGTGTTCATTCTCGTGGCCCTGACCGACCTGGCCGACGGCTTCATCGCCCGCCGCTGGCATATGGTTTCCAATCTGGGCAAGTTTCTCGACCCCTTGGCCGACAAGCTCCTGATCAGTTCCGTCTTGATCATGCTTGTGTTCCACGGCTGGGTCCAAGCCTGGATGGCCATCGTGATCATCGCCCGGGAGCTGACCGTAACAGGCCTTCGGGCCATCGCCGCGGACCAGGGCCATGTCCTTGCCGCGGACAGCTTCGGCAAACTCAAGGCGGTAATCCAGGTTGTGGCTCTTTGCCCGTTAATCCTTCACTATGCCTGGTGGGGTTTCGACCCCCGGCCTCTCGGCGCGGGGCTGTTGGCCATCGCCCTGATCCTGACCGTCTTTTCCGGCGCGAAGTACGTGATCCACTTCTTTCGCCAAGTGAACCGGGACGACGCGCCCTAACAGTCCGTTGAAAAATCCCCAATTGCTGCGTCGCCACAAAAAGTTCAAACTCTCACGTATGAGTAAATACGCTCCCCCCTTGATTCGATTGCCAGGACGGCAAATCGAAAATGTGGCGAAGCCACAGCCCGTGAGGGCCGGACACAGGACGTGTCCGGTAGCTTTT
>SKYX01000266.1 GCA_007127655.1 Desulfonatronum sp. | reverse complement strand
TTTGGCGATCGTCGACCATGGCATGGGCGGTCATGGCGATGATCGGCGTACGGGGTTCACGGTTCAAGGGTTCACGGTTCACGGTTGGGTCCGTGGTGTCGTCGGAAGAGGTTGCATTTGGCGCGACTCCGTCGGGCGCACCGCTGTGCGCCTCTACACCAATACCGTCAACCGCTGAACCGTTGAACCGTGAACCGTGAACCCCTCCCCGAACCCCTCCCCGAACCTCTCCATCTCCAACCGTTGAACCGTTGAACCGTGAACCGTGAACCTCAAAGGCGCGGATGCCCCGGGTCGCCTCCAAGCCGTCCATCACCGGCATCTGGATATCCATCAGGATCAGGTCGTACTGTTCCGATGTCGCCCGACGCAGCCCTTCTTGGCCGTTGACCGCGATGTCCACGGACAGGCCCAGGTCGGTCAACAGTTCCACGAGCAAGTTCCGGTTCAGCGCATTGTCCTCCACCAACAGCACGCGCCGACCGGACAGGCGGGAGGCGTCGGCGATTTCACGCGCTGAACGGGTTTCGGAGGGTGGCGTGTGTTTTTGCTCGATGGCCGCGGGGTCGGCGAGATCGAGGCGGACCGTGAAGGAGAAGGTGCTGCCTTTGCCCGGTTCGCTTTGAGCCCGGATGCTCCCGCCCATCATTTCCACGAACTGTTTGCTGATGGGCAACCCCAGGCCGGTACCGCCGAACTTGCGCGTCGTGGAGGTGTCCGCCTGCCAGAAGGGCTGGAAAAGGCTTGGCAGCTTCTCCGATTCGATGCCGACGCCCGTGTCCCGGATGGTGAAAAGCAGCGCAACGCTTCCGGGCTTGCCGTTTCGTCGTGGACCGTGAACGTCATCCTCACGAACCGGTTCCACGTGGACCCGCACCCCGCCTCGCGGCGTGAACTTCACCGCATTGTTGGTCAGGTTGATCAGCACCTGGCCGAGGCGCAGGGGATCGCCGAGAAAGAGGTCCGGAGTGTTCGGGTCAACGGTGATGTCCAGGGCGATCATTTTTTCCCGAGCCGCGAATCCCACCATGGAAACCATGTTGTCTAAAACATCCCGCAAGCGAAAGGGCGTATGCTCCAGAGTTATCTTGCCGGCCTCGATCTTGGAGAAGTCCAGGATATCGTTGATGATGCCCAGCAAGGACTTGGCCGCGAAATCGATCTTGGTCATGTAGTCCTTTTGCTTGAGTGTCAGCTCGGTGCGCAGGGCCAAATGCGACATGCCGATGATCGCGTTCATGGGGGTACGGATTTCGTGGCTCATATTGGCCAGGAAATCGCTTTTGGCGCGACTGGCCGCTTCGGCCTGGTGGGTCAGCTTGTTGGCCCGGATCATGGCCTTTTCGAGCTGGGCGTTGGTCTCGCGCAACTCGTTTTCAGTCTCTCTGACGGCCGTCATGTCCGTGGCGTTACCCTGAAACCCGAGAATGTTACCGGAATCGTCCCGTAGCAGTACGGCGTTGGACCTGTGAATTCTCCACGAGCCGTTTGCATGACGGACCCGGTATTCGATGAAATTCAGGCTCGTTCCGCTGATCGTCAGCACGTGCAGGAAGGTTCGGCATTCGGCCAGGTCGTCCGGATGAATGATCCTGCCGAAAAAGACGCCAGTCAAATCGGTGGGATCATGTCCCAGCACCTGCTTCAGACTGGGGGAGAGAAAGGTGAATCTTCCATCCGGACTCAGGGTATAGATGATATCCTGGCTGTTCTCGATCAGAAAACGATATTTTCGCTCGCTGGCCCGGAGGCTTTCCTCGAGGTGTTTGCGTTCCGTGACGTCCATGATGAAGCCTTCCAGAAACAACAGTTCGCCGTCCTCTGAAAAGACCCCCCGCCCCCGTTCCCATACCCAGCGCTTCTCCCCATCCGCGCGGATGATGGGGAACTCTTCCTCAAAGACCTCCTGGTTGGTGAGAAGTGGTTGCCATTTTTTCCAAATCGGTTCGCGCAGTTCCGGCACGATCAAATTGTTGAACACAACGCGGCCGGAGAGAAAATCTTCGGGGTGGTGCCCGGTGACCTGGAAGCACCCGGCGCTGACGTGGAGCATTGTCCAGTCCGGTTCATTGCGGCAACGGTAGACGAATCCGGGCAGGCTGTCGGTCATGCTCTGCAGGGAACGTTCATGCTCTCGCAGGGCTTCCAGGGCCGCGGTCAGTTTCAGGTTGGCACGTTCGTTTTTGGAGATCGATTCGTCGATCCGGTCCAAGAGACGGAGCAGAGCCCGGGCGATCCGAGCCGCTCCGTGCTCCGCGTCTTGACCCAGGATTCGCAGATTGTTCCGAAACGTCTCGGCATCCTCTGGGCGGGCGGCATGGCCGAGCATGGCGTCCACGACCTGGGAATAGGGGCGCATGGAGCGGCGGAGAAAGAAAATCAGCCCCAACAGCAGAACCGCTCCGGTCAGCAGCGGTCCGACGAGCATCTGCCGCTTGAGGTGTTCCAGACTTTGATCCGCCGCGTCCGCGGCCATGTGCAGGGATAGGCGCGAGGGGGTACGCGGGTCGATGTTGGGAAAATGCCAGATGTATCGCTGGTACAGGGCGTTGTCCGGCCTGGGCGCGGAAGCGACGCGCAGGTCGCCCTCCTCGAACTCCAGGGTGATGCCCGGATGGTCCGTGAAGGTTCGAAGCAGTTCCGGGGTGATGTGCACGACCACCAGGACAACGCCTAAAGGCATGTCGTCGTATTTGTGAATGCGTCGTCCGGAGACCCAGCTGAGCTTGCCGTCCACCATGTCGGTGTTGCGGAATTCACCCTCTTCCAGGGTCCGTTGAACCGATTTCAGTTCAAAAAGATCGTCGCCGAACCGGAATTCGTCCGGTGCCCTGGACAGAACCGTTCCGAACAGGTCCGTGATCACGACCATGTCGCTCCGGCCCCGGAGTTGGCTGCTCCACTCGAAAAGCAAGTGGTTGTCCGAGGCTTCCACCGCATGGGCCACGTCCGGTGAGGAGGCCAGCACCGTGGCTGAAAAGTCCGTTTCCTGGACTTGACCGAGCATGGCTTGCTGCACGGCCAGGGCCTGCAGGTCGGCCCGTTCCTCCAGGGACTGATCGTGGAGCAGCGTTGACTGGCGAATGAGCAGCGCGTTCACCCCCAGCAAGAGGCTGAAGGGAACCAATACCAGCAGCAGAATTTTTACGCTCAGGGACATGCGCCGCTTCTCCGGGTGGGCTCGCGCTGGAACTACTGGAGGGCTTCCCGGAAGCCGTCGTAGAGAGAATCGTCCAGCACGGAAAAACCGGCTGCCGGCCAGCCGAGCATCTCTTCCATGGTCGTATTGAAGGGATGGTCCAGTGCCATGGCGGCCAAGGCTTCTCGATACATGGCCACCCGCTCCGGGGGAATGTGAGCCGGAGAAACGATGGCATCCAGGGGGATGGGGTCGGATTTAAGCAGGACCCGGAAGATGTCTCCGTGGGTCTGAACCGCGCTGTGGTAGGTTCCGTCGGAAACCGCGCCCAGGTCGATGGAGCCGGCCACCAGTGCCTCGATGACCCTGTCGTGGCGTTTGAGAAAAAAGACATTGCGAAAGTACGTCTCCGGCTCGATGCCGAGTTTGCGAAGCATCATGGCCGGATAGGCGTAGCCCGAGGTGGAGCCAGGGTCCGTGAAAGCCATTCTCTGGTCTTGGGCCTGGGATATTGCCGTGATCGTGCTCTCTTTCAGCGTGATGATGTAGGAGTGATAATAGGGGATGATCTCCCCGGCATCCTGGTTGAATTCCATGTAGGTGGCAATGTATTGTAGGTCGGGTAAGCGTTCCTTGAGTTTGAGGTAGTTGACTGGATTGAGCCAGGCGATGTCCACGGTCCGGTCCTCCAGGCGCAAGACCATTTCATTGTAGTCCCGGGTGATGATCGGGGTGATGATCTCCCCGGACCGTTCGCCAAGATACCCGGCCAGAACGCGTATGGGCGGGAGAAGTTTCTGGGGATCGGTCATGGGATAGACGGCAAGGCGCGACTGCGCCGCTACCATTGAAACCATGCCCAGCAGGAGCAGGATGATCAGGCAAATCCGGGAAACATGGTGCATGTCCGCGCCCTCCGTTCAAGGGGTTGCCTCAAGAGGTAAGTTGGCCCGGGCCGACCATCCCCCCGGCGTAGCAGGTCCGGTTCCGACCCTCGGATTTTGCCCGGTAAAGCTGTTCGTCGGCCCGGGCCACGATTTTGTCCGGCGTGGTGGTCTGGTCACAGCGGGTGATGACCACTCCCAGGCTGACGGTGACGTGGTCGGCGGTGGGGGCGTTGCCGTGGGGAATGTTCAGGTCCGCGACGGCTTGGCGGATCCGCTCGGCCACGGCACGGGCTCCTGGCTCGGAATTGGCCTCCGGAAGGATGCAGGCGAACTCCTCTCCGCCGTACCGGGCCACCAGGTCCGTGGCCCGGTGCAGGGAGGTCGTGAGCGCCATGGCCACGGCCCGCAGGCACTCATCGCCCCGGACATGGCCGTAGGTGTCGTTGAACAGCTTGAAATGGTCGATGTCCAGCATGACCAGGGCCAACTCATCTCCGGAGCGGACGTGCCGGGCGTGTTCCTGGGCCAGGGTCTCATCGAAGCATCGACGATTGGCCAGCCCGGTCAGGCCGTCGGTGGAGGCCAACCGGGCCAATTGGTCTTTGGCGCGTTTCAATTCGATCTGGTTGGACACGCGCATCCGGACCACCGGGGGGTTGATGGGCTTGGCGATATAGTCCATGGCTCCCAGTTCCAGACCTTTGGTTTCGGCCGCGGTGTCGCCCAACCCGGTGATGAAGATGACCGGGATGTCCCTGGTCAGCGGATCGGACTTGAGCCGGGAACAGACCTCGAAGCCATCCATCCCCGGCAGCATCACGTCCAGGAGAATGACGTCCGGTGACGACGTGGCGGCCA
>SKYX01000242.1 GCA_007127655.1 Desulfonatronum sp. | reverse complement strand
AGTTCCACAGCTTTTTCCAGGATCCAACCGCGACGCGCGGCCTTGTTCCAACCCATGGCCAGGTGGATTCCCCGTCGCGGACGCGGAAGGTGTTGCTGGTCAAGAAGCTCCAGGAGGACTGTTTTGCGGGCCGTGGTTCGCACGATGAAATCACCGACCCGCCCGTGACCATCGAAAAGGCGTACGATGGTTCCCGGACGAGCGCGCAAGACAGTGAGCAGATGGTGGGCTTCCGAGCCGTCCAGTTGGAACGGCTCCTGCCATTGGTCCGGGGGGAGATGCAGGGTTTTCACGGCTTGGTGTGGAAAATCCACCTAAAGTTTTGTTCGAGCGGTCCCTTGAGTGTAAAAGGGCAGGGCGGTGCGCCGCGCGGGCAACTCGGCCTTCCCGGTCCGGACCACAAATTCCGACTCATCGGCGAACTGCGTGCCAACATACGCCAGGGCAACGGCCTGGCCCAGGGACGGGGCAAAGCTGCCGCTGGTAACCCGGCCTCGGGTGTCCCCTGACGGGCTGTACACTGCGTCCCCGTGGCGGGCGCTGCGTCGGCCGGCGATGAGCAGTGGGGTCAGGTGTTCCCGGACGTCCAACTGGCGATCCTTCCCCACATAGGGAGCAGGGGAGGTGAGCAGAGCGGCGTATCCGGCCTCGGCCGGGGTGTGGTGCTCGTCCAGATCCTGGCCGTAGAGCGGCAGGCCCATTTCCAGGCGCAGGGTGTCTCGGGCGCCGAGTCCGGCTGGACGCACTCGGTCGTCTTGCAGGCAGGCTTCCCAGAACGTGAGAGCTGATGATGTTGGCAGATAGACTTCATACCCCAGCTCGCCGGTGTATCCGGTCCGGCTGATCAGGACGTCCTCACCCTGAAACCTGTGCTGGCGGAAGCAGAAATATCCCAAATTCCGCCAATCCCCCTGCACGACGCTTTGCAAAACTTCCAGGGAAAGCGGGCCTTGCAGGTCAATCTTCGCGGTCTGTTCTGAAACGTCCTCCAAGAGCACAGCGGGCGGCAGGAAACCCCGGAGCCATTCCCGGTCATGGTCGATCCGGGCGGCGTTGACCACGAGCAGGAATCGGGCTTGCTCCAGCCGGTAGATGATCAGGTCGTCCAGAATTCCGCCATGCTGGTTCAAGAGAAACCCATACCCGGCCCTGCCTGGGCGCAGCTTGGGAAGATTGTGGGTCACGACGCGCCCCAGAGCTTCTTCCGCGTCCTTTCCGGAGATGAGGAATTCGCCCATGTGGCAGATGTCGAACACCGAAGCCTTTTTTCGCGTCTGTTCGTGTTCGGCCAAAATCCCGGCGGCGTACTGTACTGGCATTTCCCATCCAGCGAATGGAACCATCCGGCCATGATGAGCCGAGTGCCAAGCATGCAACGGTGTCTTATGCATGAGGATTTTTTTCTCTTTTTTCCGGTGCGGGGTCGCGTGACTCCGGTCGTTGTTTGCGAATGCCGCGCAGATCGTCCATCAATCCCACCAACCGACGAAACAGGACTTTGACCCGCAGACCGTAGGCACTGGCTTCGTCGTCCTTAAGCTGCACGTAGCGTTTGTTCAGGTAGGCATTGTTCAGAACCCTTTCGCACAGGTTGATCACCCGCTCCATCAGTCCGTCGAAATACGGATGGATTTCGAATTTGAAGTCTTGGAGGATGTCGCTCATCTGTTGAAGCATGTCCAGCCAGGAGAGGGGCTGGCCTTTGCGGGAGCGCTGGGTCAAATCTTCCAGAATGCGGACTTTGCGGGCCTGCCGGATGTAGGAATACTGGGACCAGACGTCGGTGTACAGTCCGTGGTGTTGCTTGAAGACGTCTAAATTGCTCTGTTCAAAGAGATATCCGTCCAAAACCTTGACCACTCCGGAGTAGAACTCGTCACTGTATCCGATGATTCTGCGCTGGTGCTTGGACAGCCAAGCAAAGAGAAATTTCAGCCGTTTTTCATGTGTGTCCGTGTTTTCCACGACTTCCAGCTTCTTGAAGCGAATCGAACCGGCGAATTCGCCCTTGACGATGTCGTTCAGCTTCAAAAGCATGTTGGAAATGTCCTTGATCACGTTGGCTTCACAGAAAACCTCGCCAGACAGGGGGTGGATGATCTCCTGGCGCAGAACGGAAAGCGCCCGGTCCTGGCGGACGTTGTTCCGGTCGTAACGATGCTGGCGGTAGGCTACCCGCAGGATGACAACGTGTTTTTGGGCGTCGACAAAAGCTCCCCGGGCTCCAAGATGGTTGATCAGTTCCACTTGGTCGGAATCAACTCGGACCAGGGCGATTTTGTCCACTTGCGGATAGGACTTGGATTGCGCATTTGTGTGCAGGGTGGTGATGGTCCGATCCGATTGGCCCAAAACCCGGACCAAAAAATCCTCGCTCAATTTGAATAGCCTTCGCGCAAACAGCGCGGAGGAGGTCCTGCGCTCCGAAACAATGGGGAAGCCGTACAATTCCATGAGAAATTGATAGACGAAATTGCGGTGATGTTCGTAACAACGATTGTCGCCGACCTTGAACTTGCCGATGCGCAAGCCAAAGCGTTTCAGTTCACTGTCCAGATCCGAGGGGAAGGACGCGTTGATGCCGGAAAAAATGAACGGCCCCTGGGAAAGCTGAGAGAAAACATGCCCGCGCTCCATACGCAAAAGGAAGGAGAGGACCCGCGGGTAATGCTCCAGGGCGGTCAGGTCCCGCTCGGAAAAATAATATTGAAACTCGTCGTGCATCTGCCTGGGCAGGCGACTTTGAAAAGCCAACTGATTATGGCGGGAGATCTGAATTTCCAGAGGGCAGACGGTTTCGTCGCCCTGATCCAGGTGCTCGAAAGGAGAGTGGAGGATGTCGAATTGAAAGATTTCCTGAAAATAGGAAAGCGGCCTGGCGAGAGCCACCATACTGAACCCGGGCAGATGCTTGTATTCGAAGATATCTACGTCAAAGGAAGGAAGAAGTTCCCTGGCTTCGACAAGAGGGTAGTTGGCCGTTTCAAAATAGGGTTTGATCAAGCAGTACTTGATATGCACCATATCCAGAAAACGGCGCAATTCAGAAAGGGTGCCGAACTCCGGAAGGCTTTTGAACGTCCAAGGGTCGTCCCAGGCAATACCCTGGACTTGAGAAAACGCCTGCTCCCAGATAATGCTCATGGCGAGAGGGGCGTTTGGTCGTGGAGGAGAAAAAAGAGGCGCTTCAACTGCTTCATTCTGATATGCCTTCCATGCAATTCGGATACTTTTTGAAAGATTATCCGAGTTTTTGTTAAAAAACAACAGTTAAAAGACAGCATATGACCGTGTTACTCGCAGGGCCGATTTGTCCTCCCAATTGCCTTGCCCAGAAGTCAACATAAACAAAGTTATATTTTTCAAAATATTGAACCTATTACCTAAAGTATAAGATGAACAGTTCAGATGCGCACGATCTTTTATGAAACACTGGCAGCCCTTGGGCAGCACGCGGACTTTCGGCATGTTCACGTCATGGGGACAGTTCTTGGCCGACTGATCTGGGCCGGAGTGCCGTCACGACGCAGGCTGGCCACAACCGCCTTCATGGAACGTCTGGGGCTGGACTCGGCCCAGGCAAGTGCCGCGGCTCGAAACAGCTTTCTGCACAACGGCCAATCTTTTCTGGAAATCCTGCTGTGTCGCAGGATTGATTGGCGGTTCGTCCGGGATAGATTGATTATCGATGATCCGGAACGCTTCCACGAAACCCTTAATGAACTGCGGGGGAGGCCCTGCGTGGCGGCCACGGCGCATCTCGGTGCCTGGGAACTTATTAGTGGGCTGTTGCATCTGATAACCCCCCAGGAACACAAACAAGTGATCGTCAAGGCTACCCACGACCAATATTTGTATTCCGTCATTCGGCGCATGCGTAGCCAACCGACGGTGCGTGTCGTCGAGCACGAACAAGCCGTGCCCAAGGTCTTGCGCAACTTGAAGCAAAATGGCTTGAGCGGCTTTCTCGTGGATCACAACTGCCGGAGGGAAGAAGCGGTCTTTTTGCCGTTCTTGGGACGAGAAGCCGCGGTCAACATCGGCCCGGCCTTGCTGGCCCTGCGGGCCAAGGCTTTGGTCTGGCCGGCTTTCCTGGTTCGTGAGCCTTCGGGTAAATTCCGTCTCGTTTTTGAAGCACCGTTGGACGCCCAAAGCATATCCGGAGACCGCCATGAAAAAGTGGAAGCCATTGCCCGTTTTTACACCCAGGCCGTGGAGCGAATGGTGCGTCGCTATCCGGAACAATGGTTCTGGATGCACCGTCGCTGGAAAACGCGGCCTGAAGGAGAAGGGGCGCACGAGACGAGGGGAGGCGATTCATCCGTGAAAGGGTAAGTGATAATCCTTGATGCGTTCAAAATATCTTAACACGAATCAAAGTTTACATAATTTACATTATGGGACAAAAATTTAAGTCCTGAGATCACTCATTTTCTTCGCGTGTATCTTCACTTGAAGTTTTAATCGGACCCTTTTGGGCTTATTTTTTCGACGATGACAATGGGGACCACAAAAAAGCCGCTCGGATTATCCGAGCGGCTTTTTGCGCATATCTGCACGGCCTCGCGTCACGAATCCGCGCACCGTGTTTTGTAAAGAAAGCATTAGGTGATGGTTTTTTAGCCACCCGCTTCGCTAGACCATGCAGGACGAACAAGGCAGACGGAAGAACGTTTCAGCCCATTGACAAAAAATAATGGGCTGAAACAGCTGCCTGCGCCTGCGGCGCATAGAGTTTTTCGCCAGCCATGTCGGCTGGAGAAAAGTCCTTCTTTGTCCTTGAAAATCTGAAAAGAGGAATAAGTCACTAATGCTCCCTTTTGCAAACACGGAACTACTTTCCGGCCTCCAGCTTCTTCAGATACGAATCCCGGCATTCATAACTGCAAAAGCAATGCACCGT
>SKYX01000107.1 GCA_007127655.1 Desulfonatronum sp. | reverse complement strand
CATTGTCGACGTCTCCCTGACCAAAGCCCTGATTTCCGTTGGTCTCGCCGCCACGTGGGCGAAAATCGCCGCTTCCGGAACAGGGTTGCTTCTCAACTTTCTGGCCAGAAAATACCTGGTCTTCCCGGGTAAAAAAAATCGCGACTGGAAATGAAACCGCCGGGGTGTTTCGCTCTTCTCGGTATTTCCCTCGACTTTTTCAGCCTCAACCCATCCAGCCTCGCGCAACCCGGAAAACCGTCGAGCCTGTTGGGATCACTGGCAGACTGGCCGCCCGGCAAACCACTTCGCTCCCAACGAAGGGCCGATTTGGCGGACCTCTTGCTCGACTTTCCTTGCAGACCTATACTGAAAAACATGAGAGAGGAAGATCAACGCCACGAATCAAGCCGTGCCCGGGTCAGGCATGACGGGTTGGTCAGGAAGGTTTTCGGGAAAGCAGGTAATGCCAGGGAATTTTCTTGAAGAGGATTTGGCGGTGAAGCGCTGACCACATACCTGTCGGTTGGGGGAGTGATTCTCGTCAAGAAATCACGAGGCATGGAGGATGCCCATGGAAAATCCAGCGATTCAGCGGTTTATTCAGGAACATGCCGAGCTGTTCTGGTTCACTCCCGCCGAAAAGAAACTGGACATCAGCGAGGAGTGCCTCGTGGAAACCATTTTGAATTATGGTTCCATGGATGCCGTCCGCAAGCTGTTTCAAATCATGGGAATCAACACCGTGGCGAATATTTTCAACGAATCGATGCAAAAGAGTCCACGTCGCCAAGGGAATTACCACGAATTGACGCGAAACTACTTTAAGCTTGTTTTTCAAAAATATGCATCTTGAAATCCTGAATGACAACCAGGTCCAGCTTCTGGACCATATTCAGCAGTTCAGCAATTCATTTTATCTTGCTGGAGGTACTGCGATTGCGTTGCACATCGGACATCGCAGGTCAATAGATTTTGATTTTTTTTCCAGTCATGAGCTGAAAATTTTAAAAATAAAGAAGATATTGCAAAGCATTCCCTATACACGACACATTATTTTCGAAGATGTTGATCAACTTCACATCGTTATGAACAAAGTCAGGCTTGCCTTCCTTCATTACCCATATGCCATAAATTCAACTGTATGGGTTGATGGATTCATTACGATGCCTGACTTGCTTACCTTGTCGGCGATGAAGGCATTTGCTTTAGGGCGCAGGGCCAAGTGGAAAGACTATGTTGATCTCTTTTTTATTCTCAAAGATCATTACTCGATTGATGAGGTGGCACTTGCGGCAAAATCGATCTATGCCGACCTCTTTTCAGAAAAAATGTTTCGTCAGCAGCTTGCCTTTCACCAGGACGTTGATTTTTCAGAATCTGTTGAATTCATTGAATCCTTTGCCCTGGAAGATCAGATAATCAAGAATTTCCTGATTGACAAGGCTACTACAATTTTTTGACCTCCCGTCACCTGATCCCCGACCTGAACGCGGTGGACACGTCGAGCAGGGTGACTGTGCAGTAGGCTGGAAGCCATGAGAGACGAAGAGCAAAGTCAGGGATCCGGCCTGAACCAGGAGAGCCTATGACTACAAGTGTCACTGTTGAACATATCGCGGATTGAAGTGGCTTGGACGGCCTTGAGGGAGCATTACGCATTTCTGTAAATCAGGATTGAAAGCATGCCGCACTTTTTGATGCGCCACACCCTTTTAGGTCGCCCCTTCAGGGCTGGAATATTTATCTCATTGATATCCCAGGGCGTTGCCCTGGGCTGTAGTTGTTTCGCCCCTTCAGGGCTTGATTTCAGCCCCAAAGGGGCGACATGTTAGAGCCCAGGGCAGCGCCCTGGGGAAACGACGGAAAAGCAGGAAGAGCCCTGTAGGGGCGACCTGTCCTCAGCTATCGGCATAATTGCGTTATAAACGCGTAATGCTCTCCAGCCTTGAGCATGCAGGTTTTAAATTTGCCTTTCTAGCTAGACTTGGCTAGATTTTGATTTGAGACAAGGGTGAAAAAAGCTTGCTGGACCAATCGGAAGGAAGAAAATGATGCTTGTCGTCACCCGTAACCTGCCCCCGCGGGTGGGTGGAATGGAGCGGCTGGTCCTGCATGTGGTGGAAGCCTTGCGGGCGGAGTATCGGGTGCATGTCGTCGGCCCGGCTGGCTGCGCGAAACATCTGTCTCAAGATGTCGCCATCACGGAGATCCCCGAGCGTCCCTTGGCCTGGTTTCTGTTCAGGGTCGGCCTTGCGGCGCTCTGGCGCGGCCTGTCCTTTCGCCCAACCCTGGTCTTTGCCGGCAGCGGCCTGGCCGCCCCCTTTGCCTGGCTCGCTGCCCGCCTGGCTCGCTGCAAATGCGCGGTCTACCTGCACGGACTGGACATCGAAGCCCGAAACCCGGTCTACCGAACCATCTGGCCCTGGTTCCTGCGCCGCTGCGATCTGGTGTTCGTGAACAGCCTATTTTCCAAGAGCCTGGCCCAAGGCATCGGCATTTCAGCCGACCGCATCCGCATCCAGCACCCCGGCGTGGCCCTGCCGGATATGACCCTGGCCGCTGCAAAGCGCCGAAATTTCCGGGAGCGATACGGACTGGGGGATGCACCGGTGATGCTCTCAGTCGGGCGGATCACGGCCCGCAAAGGTCTGGACGTATTTGTCCGGCACATCCTGCCCGATATTTTGAAGGATTGCCCGCAAGCCAGGCTGGTGGTCATCGGCGACGAGGCCCGCAATGCCTTGCTCAAGGGGCAGGCAGTCGTCGAGGGTATCCAGCAGGAACTTGCATCCCAAGGCCTGACTGGTTCGGTCCTGTTCCTGGGCGAACACAGCCAGGATGATCCAATCATCACGGAAGCCTATTTTGCCGCGGACGTCCATGTTTTTCCCGTCCAGCAAAGACCCCATGACAACGAGGGTTTTGGCATGGTCGCCATTGAAGCGGCTGCTCATGGCCTCCCTACAGTGGCTTTTGCCGCGGGCGGGGTGCCGGAGGCCGTGGGGGACGGGGTTTCAGGTCGTCTCGTGCCCGCGGGCGACAACGACGGCTTTGCCAGGGCCGTTCTCGCGTATCTCCAGAATCCGGAGTTTTCCAGCCACGAACCTTGGACGTTTTCCCAGCGCTTCGCGTGGAACGTATTCGGGGAACACATGCGGGAGGGGCTGAAAGGAGAGGGCGGAGGGGTAGGAGAGGGCGGAGGGCTGAAACTTGAAACTTGAGACCTGAAATTTGAAACCTCAGGGTGATTGAGCAGTTACCATGTGGCCGGTTATGTCCTTGACAATAAGTATGCAATCTACCATTTTCATCCTTCTTGGAAAGGATAAAATGTGAAGCAGCTTTTCAAAAAAATAATCACTGACTTCCAGGAGTCGAAAATCAAGCCGACTGTTCCACGGGACATGGATATTCCCCTGGAGTCCGGAAAGATCGTCTCCCTGGTCGGGGTCAGGCGTAGCGGCAAGACGTCGCTTCTGTACCAGGTCATTGAATCCTTGCGGGAACGGGTCAGCCCGACCAGCATCGTATACGTGAATTTCGAGGACGACCGGCTTTTTCCGCTGGAACTGTCGCACCTGGACGACCTCATGGAGGCCTATTACGAACTCTATCCGTTCAACAGGGACCGGAAAGTCTGGCTTTTCCTGGATGAGATCCAAAATGTCGCGCATTGGGAGCTTTTTGTCCGGCGCATCTACGACACCCTGAATCTGCAAATTTTCGTCACAGGCTCATCCTCAAAGCTGCTGGGCGCTGATATTTCCACGGCATTGCGGGGCCGGACCATTGCCTACGAGGTCTTCCCCTTCTCGTTCCGAGAGTATCTGCGCTATCGCGAGATTGAGATCAACCTGCACTCATCCAGGTCGTCAAGCTTTGCGGCCAATGCCTTTGAGGACTACATCCTCCACGGGGGCTTTGCCGAGACCATTGCCGCCACGGCGGACGTCAGGACCAGGATTCTCTCGGACTACGCGGACCTGATCGTCTACAAGGACATCGTGGAACGCCACGGGATCAAGAACCTGGCCCTGATGAAGCATCTCGTCAAATACTGCTGCACGAACTTGGCCACCAGCGCCAGCATGAACAAGCTCTACAACGATTTCAAATCCCAGGGCTTCAAGCTCGGCAAGGACACCCTGTTCGAGTATTTTTCCTATCTCAATGACGCGTATGCCGTATTCAGTGTGCCGGTATTCAGGAATTCCGTGCGGGAAGAGCAGCGTAATCCGAAAAAAATCTATGCCGTGGACAACGGGTTCAAGTCCATCTTCGACGCCTCCCTGTCGCCGGATTACGGGAGGCTCTACGAGAATGCGGCGTTTCTGTACCTGCGCCGCCAAACCAGGGAGGTGTTCTACTTCCTCCAGCAGCAGGAAGTTGATTTCTATTGCCGGATTCAGGGCCGCCGGATCATTGCCAATGTCTGCCTCGACCTGCATGCCCCGGATACGCGCAAAAGGGAACTGAACGGCCTGACCGAAGCCATGAAGTACTTCGACTGCGACCAGGGCTGGCTGCTGACCAGGAGCCACGAGGAAACCGTGATCCATGAAGGCAGGACCATCTCTATCCTGCCCTTGTGGAAATGGCTGGTGGAGGGGAATGTATGAAGGTGGAAAACTATGAAGGTGGGAAGGTAAGAGATGGCGGTCCGGGATGTCAGCTTCACTCGGAATAATTGGAGCTGCTTACGCCACCGTTGTTTCATACTCCATTGTCGTATTGTTCTCTGATCTGCTCCAGAGAGACACGGTGCGAATATTCGAAATGAAATTAAATACTTTAAATATAATTAGATTATTTCAAAATTAATCTGTTTAATATTATTGTAAATTTACTGTGAAATTTTATATTATGATAAATATACCTGATCCATTTAAAACTATTCTGAGATACTTCAGAGACTTGTTAAAATGGGATAGGTATTTT
>SKYX01000222.1 GCA_007127655.1 Desulfonatronum sp. | reverse complement strand
TGCGGGCCTGGTTTGGATTCTGGCATCCCAACGTCCACTCCATGCTCACGGAAGTCATCTTCTGCATCACCTGCTACATGCTGGTGCTGACCATCGAATTCATTCCGATCATCCTGGAGAACCGCAAGCTGAACAAGATCAAGTTCCTGAATCACATGGCCCACAACTTCCACGTGATCATGCCCTTGTTCGCCGGCGTCGGGGCCTTCCTGTCCTTCTTCCACCAGGGCTCCCTGGGCGGCATGTACGGTGTGCTGTTCTCCCGGCCGTACGCCTTCCGTGAAGGCTTCTTCATCTGGCCCTGGACCTTCTTCCTGTTCATCCTTTCCGCCGTTGCCTCCGGCCCCGGCTTCACTATGCTGGTCGCTACGATGATGGAAAAGATGACCGGCCGCAAGCTGGTGGACTTCAGCGTCAAGGCCCTGATGGGCAAGATTTCCGGTACCATGCTGGCCATCTATTTGGTCTTTAAGTATCTGGACACGTGGGCCTGGGCCACCGGCATCCTGCCCCGGTCCGGTCTGACCTTCAGTGAAGTGTTCTACGGCTTGGCCTACGGCAAGTGGCTGTTGTTCTCCGAACTGGTCGTTTTCGGCCTTGTCCCCGCTTTCCTCCTGCTCTACTCCAAGACTCGCAATACGCCGTGGATCCTCTACTCCGCGTGCACCATGGTTGGCATCGGGGTGATCATCAACCGCTACGTCCAAACCGCCCAAACCCTGGCCCACCCGGTCATGCCTTTCGACCGCTGGTACGTTTATGTGCCGACATGGGCGGAATGGGCTCCTTCGTTGGCGGTCATCGCCTACGGAGCCCTGATCCTCAGTTTGGCTTACCGCTACCTTCCGGTTTTCCCGCAAGAGCGGAAGCTGAATCAGGCTTAAAAGCAACGAATCCTCGCAACGCCAAAGCGCCCCTTTCCGTGCGGAGAGGGGCGCTTTTTTGTGTGAGGGGGCGCAAGGTTGCTGCCGATCCGAACGGAAACACGAGCATCGGGAACAAGGCCCAACCGTCGGAAATTCTGAACCAAAACCCGCTCCTCTTGAAAGCCGCGTTCATTCATCGTAGGACTTGCGGACACGAAGAGGAGGAGATCCCATGCAGAAGATTGAATTTTCCCAAACCCATTGCTTAAAAGCCCTTTTCTGGATCACTGCGCTGATCTTGCTGATCTGCTGGCAATCATCAGCCCAGGCCGACGTCGTTGAGCATCACCTGGAAAACGGCCTGACCGTTTTGGTGCTCCCGGATCCCCGCGCTCCGGTGGTCACCAACCAGGTCTGGTACGACGTCGGCTCCAGGCACGAAAAGAGCGGCATCACCGGCATCTCGCACATGCTTGAGCATATGATGTTCCGAGGCAGTGAAGCCTATCCGCCCGGTGAGTTCACCCGGATCATCGCCCGCCTCGGCGGCAACCAGAACGCCTTCACCGGCCAGGACTTCACGGCCTATTTTCAGGTCCTGGGCAGCGTTCATTGGGAAACGGCCATGGCCATGGAGGCCGAGCGGATGCACGCCCTGCGCCTGACAGAGGAACAGTTCCAGCCGGAGCGGGACGTGGTTATCGAAGAACGCCGCCTGACCCGGGACGACCGCCCCACGGCCCTGCTCCAAGAACAATTCATGGCCGCGGCGTTTCTGAACAGCCCCTACGGCCACGGAGTCATCGGCTGGATGACCGACATCGAGAACTACACTTTGGAGGATCTTCAGGCCTGGTACGACGCCTGGTACGCGCCCAATAACGCCGTGGTCGTGGTTGTCGGCGACGTGGACCCGGACGAGGTGATCGCCGCGGCCCGGCGCCATTATGGCCCCATTCCCGCCCGCCCCTTGCCGGAGACCAAACCCCGGACCGAAGTTCCGCAGCGGGGCGAACGTAGGGTTGTGCTGCGGGTTCCCGCGGAACTGCCCCACCTGCTCATGGGTTGGAAAACCCCGAGCATCCCGACACTGCTTGCCGCGGACAGCGCCCCTGACGACGCCTACGCCCTGATGGTCGCGGCCGGCGTCCTCGGCTCCGGCCGCTCCTCCCGCCTGGACCGCGAACTGGTTCGCGGACAGGAACTGGCTCTGGGAGCCGGAGCCGGTTACAGCGGATACAGTCGGTTGGAAACCCTGTTCACCCTTTCCGCGGCCCCGTCCTCACAATCCGACATTGAGACCCTGGAGCAGGCTCTGCTGGACCAGATCCAACGTCTGATCGAAGTCCCCGTGGACGAAGCCGAGTTGCAGCGGGTCAAGGCCCAGGTCATCGCCTCGGAAGTGTTTCGCCAGGACTCCCTGAACGCTCGGGCCTTCGAACTGGGTATGTTGGAAACCATCGGTCTGGGCTGGCGGGCCGGCGAGGAATACGCCGAGCGCATCCGGGCCGTGACCGCCGAAGACGTCCAACGTGTCGCCGGGATCTACCTGATCCCGGACACCCGCACCGTGGCCATCCTGGACCCGCTGCCCATGCGCGGAGCCAACGACCCCATCTCTCCTAACCGCCAAGGATCCCAGCATGAACCGTCCGACCACTAAACCAATTCCTCACCTTGCCGTCTCCCCGGTCGCCCTTGCCCTGCTGGTGCTGCTCGGTCTCCTTGGCCTGTCCGCCTCCCCGGCCCGGGCCGCTGACTTTGAAACCTGGACCACGGCCAACGGGATGCGCGTGCTTTTCGCTCCGGCCCCGGCCCTGCCCATGCTGGACATCCAGCTGATCTTCGATGCCGGGTCGGCCCGGGACGGCGGGCATGGAGGGTTGGCCCGGATGACCAACCTGGCTCTGGCCTCTGGCACAACGGAGTTGGATGCGGACTCCGTGGCCGAACGCTTCGAGTCCGTTGGTGCCCAGTTCAGCACCAACTCGGCGCGGGACATGGCCATCGTTCGCCTGCGCACCCTGACCCAGCCGGACTGGATGGAAACCGCCGTGGAGACATTTGTTTCCCTGCTCGCAGCCCCGGCCTTTCCCGAGGACGACCTGGCCAGGACCCGCCGCCAGACCCTGCAAGCCCTGCAACGGGAACGCCAGGAACCCGGAGCCGTGGCCTCCAAAACATTCTACCGGTTGGCCTACGGAGACCACCCTTACGCCTCCCATCCACTGGGAACGGAACAGAGCGTTCCCGCCCTGGATGGGCCGCTGGTTCGGGATTTTTTTCAAAACCACTACACCGCGCAAAATGCCGTGCTGGCCCTGACCGGCGACCTGTCCATGGACGCGGCCCGGTCGTTGAGCCGACGCATCGGCTCGGCCCTGCCCCAGGGGCAAAGGCCCGCGGTCCTGCCCGCACCGGAACTGCCGTCCGAACCGATCCTGGAGCACATCCCCTTTCCCTCGGAACAGGCCCATATTTTCATGGGTCGGCCGCTATTGCGCATGGGCGACCCGGATCGCTTTCCCCTGAGCGTGGCCAACCACGTTTTCGGAGGTGGCGGGTTCACCTCCCGGCTCTTTCAGGATGTCCGCACCGATCGCGGGCTGGCCTACTCCGTCTCCAGCCACGTTCAACCCATGGCAGCGGAAGGCCCGTTTCTGATCACCATGCAGACCGGAGTCCATCAGGCCGTTGAGGCCCTGACCGTGCTGCGCGACGCCCTGGCCGCCTTCAGCAACGAGGGCGTGACCGAGGAGGAGTTGGCCGCATCCAAGGACAACATCATCGGCCGCTTCCCCTTGGGCCTGGCCTCCAACAGCGACATCGCGGCGACTCTGGGGATGATCGGATTTTACGACCTTGCGCCGGACTACCTGACCACGTACACCGACCACGTCGCGCAGGTCACCCGGGAAGTCGCCGGGGACTCCCTGGCCCGCCGGATGAAGGCGGACCGGATGGTCACGGTGGTCGTGGGCGGACCGGATGGTCTTCTTAAAGACCTTACCGATGACCTCTAAGGCGAATTCGTTGGGGTGTGTTCCCGCCTCGGTCACGCTCATCTCAAAAATCGAAAGATAAAGGAACAAAGCCATGCTTCGGCTACGAAGAATCGTCCTCGTTCTGATCATGACCACGTTGCTTTCCATGGGCGCTCAACCGGCCCGGGCCCATCCGCACGTCTGGGTGGATTACGCCATTGAGGCCCGATTCGACGCCACGGGGTTGGTCGGATTTCAGCACCGTTGGACGTTTGACGAAATGTTCAGCAGCCAGATCATGGAAATGTTCGACGCGGACGCAGACGGCGTCTTTTCCGCCGGGGAGATCGAAGAGGTCCGCCAGGGAGCGTTCGAGTACCTGAGTGAATACGACTACTTCATCCAGATCAAAATCAACGGTTCACCCTTCCATGTGGCCTCGGTCACGGACTTCCGAGCCACTATCCAGGGCCACCAGGTGGTCTACGACTTTTTCGTCCCCTGCGCCGTGCCAGCCTCGGTCGAGCCTAAAACCGTGCATCTGCTGGTGGCGGACATGGAATACTTCGTGGACCTCGGCCTGAAAACGGACGGCCTGTCCATCAGCGGTCAGGAGCATGTCATGGTACGTTCCGCGTTTCACAGCAGCGAGGCCTTTTCCTTCTGGGGCGGAGCTTGGGAGCCCAGGCATCTCACCATAGAATTCCAGAAATCGTCCTGACTTTACTTCCTCAACCACCATCCACCAAACCAAACGCATGACCACCACACCCAGCACCACCACTCGCGATCGAATCCTGAACCTCGTCCAGAACAGCCGATTTCAGAACGCGATTATTTTCGTGATCATCATCAACGGCATCGTCCTCGGGCTGGAAACCTCGGCCCGGGCCATGGAACTGGCCGGCCCGTTGCTCCTGGGCATCGACCGGATATGCCTGACCATTTTTATCGTGGAGATCGGACTGAAGCTGTACGCCCAGCGTCGAAACTTCTTCCGGGAAGGATGGAATGTGTTCGATTTCCTGGTGGTGGCCATCTCCCTGGTGCCCAGTCATGGGGGATTGGCCGTACTGCGGTCGCTGCGCGTCCTGCGAGTGATGCGGATGATTTCCGCGCTGCCAAACATGCGCCGAGTCATCGCGGCCATGCTCCACGCCCTGCCCGGTGTCAGTTCCGTGGCCGGTATCGTGGGCATCATCTTCTACGTTGGCGCGGTCATCTCCACCAAACTGTTCTCCGCAACCTTCCCGGAGTGGTTCGGCTCCATCGGCGGCTCGTTGTACACCTTGTTCCAAATCATGACCTTGGAGAGTTGGTCCATGGGCATCGTCCGGCCGGTAATGGAAGTCTATCCGCATGCCTGGATGTTTTTCGTGCCGTTTATCATCGTGACCACGTACACGGTCATCAATCTGGTGGTGGGAATCATCGTTGGAGCGATGGAGGAAAAGGCCATTGAGGAAGGGACGAAAGAGGACCCGGCCAAGGTCTGGCTGAAACTGGAAAGCCGCCTGGAGGCCATGGACGTCAAGCTGGCCGAATTGCTGAAGGAAAGAGAGGGGCGGAGCGACGGCCCGCGCTAATTTATGAACACCGAAGCAAACCGCTTCTGGTCCTCAAGAACCCTCCCCACTCCGCGCACCACGGTGGTCAGTGGATCGTCGTCCTTGATCACCTGAATGCGGGAACTTTCGGAAATAATATCGTCCAGCCCCTTGAGCAGCGCCCCGCCTCCGGCCAGGTACAGGCCGTTGGTGGCCACGTCGGCCACCAGTTCCGGTGGGGTCTTTTCCAGCGCCCTGCGGACCGCCAGGACAATGGCGTTGACCGGCTCCTGGATCGCTTCTCGAATTTCGGCGTCGTGCAGAGTCAAGGTGCGGGGGTTGCCGTCCACCATGTTTTTTCCACCGACTTCGATGGATAGCGGCGTCTTCAACGGATAGGCCGAGCCGATGGTGATCTTGACCTTTTCGGCCATGTTCTCACCGATCAGCATCTGGTACTTGTCCTGCACGTACCGTTGAATCGCCTCGTTCATCTCGTCCCCGGCAATGCGCACGGACTCGGAATAGGCCACGGACGAGAGCGAAATCACGGCCACCTCGGTGGTGCCGCCGCCGATGTCCACAACCATATTCCCAATGGGCTGGTCAATGGGCAACCCCGCGCCGATGGCCGCGGCCATGGGCTCCTCGATCAATCGAACTTCCCGGGCTCCGGCCTGGGTCCCGGACTCGATGACCGCCCGCTTTTCCACCTGCGTAATTCCCGCCGGCACGCCGATGATGATCATCGGCTTGACCAGCCGCATCCCCCGGATCACCTTGCGCACGAAGTAGGCGATCATCTCTTTGGTGACCTCAAAGTCCGCGATGACCCCGTCCTTCAGCGGACGAATGGCCCTGATGCTTTTCGGGGTCCGCCCCAGAAACTCCTTGGCCTCCCTGCCCACCGCCAGCACGTTTCCACTTCGGTTGTCCAGGGCCACGACGGATGGTTCGTTCAGGACGATGCCGTCTTTGGGCGTATAGACCAGGGTATTTGCCGTACCCAGATCCATGGCCAGGTCCTTGCTCATGAACGAAAAAAAACGTTGAAAAAACATCGTGGCAGTCCACCTTGTGGATTACGGAAAGTGTGCGGCGAAAACAGGAAGCAGCCGAAACGAGGCACGAAAAGAACGTCGGGCCGGATGGCCTACGGAATGCGAAAAAAAACCGGCAAGCCCTGAAGGTCGCCCGTGCCTCACGATCTCACGACGCATGGCGTCAAAACTGATACAGCCGCCTCAGCTTGGTGGCAAGTCCTGGGCGTCGAAATTTGGAAAGATCGGGGACGCCTTGGGGGAGAGCTGGGCTCGCAGTTTGCTCACCTGGTTCTTGAGATAGAGATTTTCCAGAAAAAACTCCAGATACTCCGTGACCAGATGTAAAAAAAGCCGCATTTCATCGGCGATATCCCGCGGGGCCTCATCAGCGAGGATCAGTACCGCCCTGGTCCGCTTATGCACGCTCAGCGGCAGGCAGATCACGGTATGCAAGGCCAGCCCCTCGATGACGTCCTTGGCGAAAAGGGTCGACCCGGTATGCCCGGACTCGGCATCCGCGGAAAAGACCGGTTTTTCGTTTTTGAACACCCAGCCCACGAGTCCGCTGCCGAAGGGATATTTTTCGTTTTTCGAACGCTGATTGATGGGAAAATCGTTCGTCCAGCCCTCAATGAAAAAATTCTGGCCGAACTCGTCTCGCGCGGCCAGTGCGACGTGTTTGGTTCGCGTGGTGCGGGCCAAGATATGGAGGAATTGATTCAGATAGGCGGACCAAAGCGGATACCGTTGCCGAAGCTCCTGGAGTTCCCGCAAGGCTTGGTAATAGACGAAATCCTGCCTATCGGTCTCCTGGCGGCAGGAATCCAATTGCAATTTGGAAATGAATTCCGCGAACTGATGCAGGATTTTTTGGTCCTTGGTGCTGAAGGAATAACTTTTTTTGCTGTCCACACAGACGATCCCCTGCCCATCGCGCAAGGGACATCCCATGAACGACTTGACCGCGGATTCACTTCGCCCGGAATAGTATCCCAAAGACTCCGTCTGCAACTCGAAGTTATTGACCAGGAGCGGTTGATCATTACGCAAAATCCAACCCACCAACCCCTTGCCCGGCATGACCTCCGCCTCCTTGGCCACGTCGTCCCCGAGACTAAAGTACGCCGCCATCCTCAGGACGCCTTCCTCGTCGGGCAGGAACAGCACCGCCGAGTAAGCGTCAAAGGAGTTGGCTACGATACCGAGAAGGTGCTTCAGGCACCCCATGTTCAAGGAGTCCATGGGATTCGTGGCAAGTGTCATTTTGGCGTGCGTCTTTGCACGAAAAATTCGATGCTTCGATTGTAGGAACGCTCTTCATCCTCTGTGAAATAACACGCAGGCAGTTCGCGACGCTGACGATGGTAGTGCAGGCACTCGCAGCACAGCCCATGCTTCGGGCAGCCCTGGTGCGTACATGTGCAAAATTTGGTGTTGATTCGGATTCGCGGACATTGACTGTTCTTGGTCATGAAACGCTCCAAAAATCGAGGAACCAGAGGGTCTTGGGGCTTGGGCCCTTCATTTTCCATCTGCCATTTTCCATCCGCTGCCGGACGGAGGTCTTCCTTTCTTTCGTGCCATCCGATATGCAACCACTCAGCACATTCCATTCTTGGCCGTACATTGAGGCTGGAGCCACATTTCAACCAAATGGCTTGTGGCTTGTCATGGACATACACCCATAATTTCTCTTGCCACCAATGTCAATACATTGAAATTACTAATTTTTTACACACCCCCACCAAGGCGGCATACATTGACAGAGGGTATGATGCACTGTACAGCAAAATCAATCTTTCCTTGGAGATGCCTACCATGCACGATGCGCGCAATCAGTTTTTCCACTTTTTGAGCAAGAAAAAACTCAAGTTCACCGCCCAGCGTGGCCTGATTTTCGACGTTTTCTGGAACACCAAAGACCACGTCTCCCCTGAGGAACTCTACAATCTCGTCAAGCAGATCGATCCTCGTGTCGGACAAGCCACCGTGTACCGGACCCTGAAGCTCCTCTCCGACTCCGGTATCGCCCGGGAGGTCAACTTTGGGGACGGCGTCTCCCGCTACGAGCCGACCTTCGGCCAGGCCCATCACGACCACCTGATCTGCACCAGTTGCGGCCGCAGCGAAGAAGTCGTGGACCACCAAATTGAAAGCCTCCAGGAACAACTGGCCAAGGACCACGACTTTACCTTGACCGGCCACAAAATGTACCTGTTCGGCCTGTGTCCGCAATGTCGGGGAAGTAGCCGGAAACAGTAGCATCGCCCCACCCTCCGACGACGCCCTCTCCCGTAGGGCCCAAAGCCCGACCCTCCCCGTGCTCACCACCCCGCATGACGCTTCACGTGCACGTGCATGGATGCGTCTGGGGTCACTTCCCAACTCCGCCGCCCCCACCCACGACATCATTTCTTTCTGAGGCTTCCGCCACTGTTTTTCTCCGGCATGTCGCACATGCCTTCTTGCCATACCGGTTCCCGATCTTATTTGATCCATCCCGGCAACCTTTCCACGCAAGAGGCAAAAATGAGCAAACGAACAGACGTATTCATCGTCTTATCGCTGATTACGATTCTGACTCTGATGATCCCAATAACCATGGTTGAAGCCAAGGAGAATCCCATGCAGAACGCCCCCGAAACCATCAAACTGGCCACCCTGGCCGGTGGGTGCTTCTGGTGTCTGGAATCCGACCTCCGTAACCTGGACGGCGTCCTGGAGGCGATTTCCGGCTACACCGGAGGAACCGTGGAACATCCCACCTATGAGCAAGTGATCGGCGGGGGAACCGGCCATGTCGAGGCGGTTCAGGTCCGATTCGATCCCGCGAAGACGTCTTATACCGAAATCCTGGACGCCTTTTGGCGCTCCATCGACCCCACGGACCCCGGCGGTCAGTTCGCGGACCGCGGATCGCAGTACAAGACCGCCGTCTTCTATCACGACGAGTCGCAGCGCGACGCAGCCGAAGCATCCAAGCAGGCCCTTGATGCCTCCGGCCGGTTCTCCAAGCCCGTGGCCACGTCGATCCTTCCGGCCCTAGCCTTCTATCCCGCCGAGGACTACCACCAAAACTATTCCGAAACCAACCCGGCCCACTATCAGCGATACCGGGTGCTGTCCGGTCGTCAGCCTTTCCTGGACGCGCATTGGAGCGACACCGAAGTCCAGCCGCGCACAGCGGCCAAGGGATTTGCCACCCCATTCGTCAAGCCTTCCCGTGAGGAACTGCAAACCAAGCTGACCCCGCTCCAGTTCCAGGTCACCCAGAAGGATGGAACAGAGCCGCCTTTCAAGAATGCCTACTGGGACAACAAACGGCCGGGAATTTACGTCGACGTGGTTTCCGGAGAGCCGCTGTTCAGCACCCTGGACAAGTTTGATTCTGGCACAGGATGGCCCAGCTTCTCCAAGCCCTTGGTCGCTGAGAACATCACCGAACACGTGGACCGTAAGCTGTTCATGAGTCGCACCGAGGTCCGCAGCAAACACGCCGACTCCCACCTCGGTCACGTCTTTCCCGACGGTCCGGAGCCCACCGGCCTTCGCTACTGCATCAATTCCGCGGCCCTGCGCTTCATCCCCCAAGAACATTTGAAGCAGGAGGGCTACGGGCAATTCACGACGCTGTTCCAGAAATAGCTGCTCTCGGATGGTTCCCGTAACGCAAAAAGGCGGCCCTTTGGGCCGCCTTTTTGCGTTACGTCATCCATGGAGATCAACCTTGCGATTCCATATTCGCGGGCATGGGCGCGGCCACCACTTCCCCACGGACCGTGACCGCCTCGCCGACGAGAATTTCCACCTCCACCACCAGCTTGCGGCGCTTGCGCTCCCGGACCCGGCCGCGCAGCTCCAGCTCCACGCCCAGCGGGGTCGGCCTGAGAAAGTCCACGTGCAACGACGCGGTGACATATCGCCCCAGAGGCTCGCCTTCGGCCTGATCAGCTCCCGCCGCCGCGGCCGTTCCCACACCATGGCAGTCCACCAGCGAAGCCAGCAGTCCGCCATACACAAATCCCGGTACGGCGATATGCTCCGGCCTGGGTGTAAACCTGGCCACGGCCGTCTGCCCGTCCCAGAAGCTTTTCACGTGCAGCCCGTCCGGATTGTTCCGACCGCAACCATAGCAATGGCTGAGTTCGTCGGCGTACAGGTGTTGGATGGGGGGGTGTGACTTCATGATCACCCACGCATCTTCTTGTATGCAGTGATCAGGCCGGTGGTGGACGCATCATGGCCGGAAACAGGGGCGTCTCCGGGCAGTTCCGGCAAGATGGCCTTGGCCAGTTCCTTGCCCAACTCCACGCCCCACTGGTCAAAGGAATTGATCCGCCAAACGATGCCTTGGACGAAAATCTTGTGCTCGTACAGCGCGATCAGGCTGCCCAGGACATGCGGCGTCAATTTTGGGAAGAGGATCGAGTTGGTGGGCCGATTGCCTGGAAACACCTTGTGCGCCAGGATCTTTTCGATCCGCGCCTTGTCCATGCCCGAGGCTTCCAGTTCCCGCCGCGCCTCGTCCGCGGTCTTGCCGCGCATCAAGGCCTCGGTCTGGGCGAAAAAGTTGGAGAGCAGGATTTCATGGTGGTCGCCCAGAGGGTTGTGGCTCTGAGCCGGAGCGAGGAAATCTGCCGGGATCAGCTTGGTGCCCTGGTGAATGAGCTGATAAAATGCGTGCTGGCCGTTGGTTCCAGGCTCGCCCCAGATCACCGGACCGGTGGAGTGGTCCGCGGTCTCGCCGTCCCGGGTGACCCGCTTGCCGTTGCTCTCCATGTCGCCCTGCTGAAAATAGGCCGGGAAACGGTGCAAATACTGGTCGTACGGCAGGATGGCATGGCTCTGGGCACCCAGGAAATTATTGTACCAGATACCCAGCAAGGCCAGAATCACCGGCACGTTACTCTCCAGGGGGGCGGTCCGGAAATGCTCATCCATGACAAAGGCCCCGTCCAGTAATTCCTCGAAATGCTCCATGCCGATGAACACGGCTATGGACAGCCCTATGGCCGACCACAGGGAATAGCGCCCGCCGACCCAGTCCCAGAATTCAAACATGTTTTCCGGGTCGATCCCGAATTCGCGCACCTTCTCCGTATTCGTGGACATGGCCGCGAAGTGTTTGGCCACGGCCGCCGGGTCGGTCAGGGCGCGCAGCAGCCAGTCCTTGGCTGTGTGGGCGTTGGTCAGGGTCTCCTGGGTGGTGAAAGTCTTGGACGCCACCAAAAACAGCGTTGTTTCCGGATCGCACTGCTTCAGGGTTTCAGCAATGTGCGTGCCGTCCACATTGGACACGAAATGCATCCGCAGGTCCGGATGGCCGTAAGGCTTCAACGCCTCGGTGACCATGTACGGCCCCAGATCCGATCCGCCGATGCCAATATTGACCACGTCCAGAACCCGCTTCCCGGTAAACCCGAGCCAGCTTCCACCGCGAACAGCATCGCAGAATGCGCGCATCTTGGCCAATACCGCCCGGACATCGGGCATCACGTCCTGACCGTCAACCTTGATCGCCCGCTCGGACCGATTGCGCAGCGCCACATGCAAAACAGCCCGGTTCTCCGTGAAGTTGATTCGCTCCCCGCCGAACATCCTGCCCCGCCATGCCTCCACCTCGGCTTCTTGCGCCAAATCCAGCAAGTTGTGCATGGTTTCTTCCACGATGAAATTCTTGGAGTAGTCCACGAGAATATCGTTCACCGTGGCCGAGAACCGCTCGAACCGGCCGGCGTCCTCAGTGAAAAGATCACGCATGTGCCGATGCTTCATGACCTCGGCATGGTCGGCCAGGGTCTTCCAGGCGGATGTTGCCGTCAACGTGTTCATGAGACTACCTCCAGGGGAGAGTTGTTGGGGAAACGTACGAACGCGAATGCCCCGCCGCGCGGTGCAGCAGGAGCATGTCCGCCAGGGTCAGGCAGACCATGGCCTTGAGCACCGGGACGATCCGGGGGATGGCGCAGATGTCGTGGCGGCCGCCGATGTGCAGTTCGTGCTCCCGGCCGTGTTGATCCACGGTGGTCTGGGGCTTGGCGATGGAGGGGATGGGCTTGACCGCGACCCGGATCATCAGAGGCTGGCCGGAGCTGATCCCGCCGAGAACGCCTCCGGCGTTGTTGGAAGCGAATCCACTGGCGAGGATCGGGTCATTGTTCGCGCTGCCCAGCATCCGGGACGCTTGGAACCCGGCCCCGATCTCCACGCCTTTGACCGCGCCCACGCCCATCAAGGCATACGCGAGACGGGCGTCCAGCTTGTCCAATACGGGCTCGCCCAAACCCGCCGGGACGCCCTGAGCCTGAATTTCCACGATCCCGCCAAGGGTGTCGCCCTGGCCGCGAACCTCTTTGATTCGCTCTTCCCAGGGGCCGATCAACTCGGGATGAGCGGCGAAAAACGAACGTTCCGCCACACCTTTCAAATCCACTCCCCAGCATGCTCCGGAGCCGGCCTTACAATGGTTCCCGGAGTTGGACACGCTCTCCAACCCGATGCCGCCCAGCTCCACCGTGTACGCGGTCACGGCAACGCCCTGCGCGGCCAGAACCTCTTGGGCAATGGCCCCGCCCACCACCCGGCAGACGGTCTCCCGGCCCGAGGACCGACCGCCGCCGCGGTAATCCCGGATGCCGTACTTGGCCTGATAGGTGATGTCCGCATGTCCCGGACGGTGCAGGAACTCCAGTGGCCCGTAATCCCGGGAACGCTGGTCCTCGTTGGCAATGAAAAAGCCGATGGCCGTGCCCGTGGTCCTGCCCTCAAACACCCCTGAGAGCAGCCGGACCCGGTCGGCCTCCTTGCGGCTGGAGGTCCCCAGCCCCTGGCCCGGCTTGCGGCGGTCCAGCTCTTGCTGGATCACGGCCTCGTCCAGGGCGATCCCCGCCGGGCATCCGTCCACCACCCCGCCCAGGCCGGGCCCGTGGGACTCGCCAAAGGTGGTCAGGCAAAAGACGCGACCAATGGAGTTTCCGCTCATGCCGTCTCCCTCCGACTTTCACTTGGGCTTCTCCCGGCGCTCTCCATCACCGGCACCGAGACGGCCTTTTCCTCCACATCATCGGAGGAAAACAGCGGATGCCCGCATTGGGCCTTGTATTCCGGGACGATCCGGCCGAGGATGTCCTTGATCGCGACGGCATCGTGCCGTCCGGACGCGGCCTGGAGCTGGTCCAGCAATCCATACAGCGCCGCCAACCGCACGTTCCAGTCCTCGGTCTCGCCGTTTTGACCGTCCTCGCACAGGACCATGATTTTCTCATGACTGGTGCTGTCGACGCCCTCGGTTTCGGTGATCAATTCCTCAAAAAGCTTTTCCCCCTCCCGGGGGCCGGTGATCACGATGGGGATGTCCACATCCGGCACCTTCCCGGAAAGTCGAATCAGATCCCGGGCCATATCCAGGATGCGCACCGGTGTACCCATGTCCAGAACAAAAATTTCCCCCCCCTTGCCCAGAGTCGCGCTTTGCAGGATCAACTGCACGGACTCGGGAATGGTCATGAAGTAGCGGATCATTTCCGGATGGGTCACGGTCACCGGCCCGCCCAGTTCGATCTGGCGGCGAAAGAGAGGAATCACCGAGCCGGAGGACCCGACCACGTTCCCGAAACGCACGGCCATGAACCGGGTCCGGCCGTTCTGGATGCCCCGCAGGAGCAGCTCGGCCACCCGCTTGCTGGCCCCCATCACGTTGGTGGGCCGCACCGCCTTGTCCGTGGAAACCAGCACGAAACGCTGCACCCCGTGGGCCATGGATTTCTCCATGACCACTTTGCTGCCGACAATGTTCGTCAATACAGCCTGCCAAGGGTTGTTCTCCAGCATGGGCACGTGTTTGTAGGCCGCCGCGTGGAAGACCACCTCCGGGGAGTAGGCAGTGAACACGTCCTCCATCAGGGCCTCGTCCTGCACCTGCCCCAATACCGGGACATACGCCGTGAAACGATGCTCATGCTCCAGTTCCATCTGAATGGCGTAGAGGTTGGTCTCACCGGAATCCAGGAGGATCAGCCTCCTGGGCGCGTAGCGGATAATCTGGCGACACAGTTCCGAGCCGATGGACCCGCCGCATCCCGTGACCAGGATGGTCCTGTCGGCCAGGATCCCCCGGATGCCTTCATTATCCAGGGTTACGGCCGGTCGACCCAGCAAATCTTGAAAATTGACCTCCCGCAGGGAGCGGACGCTGACCTTGCCGTCGATGATCTCCCCGATAACCGGCAACGTCTTGAAGGGGATGCCCACCTGCTTGCACAACTCGACAATGGAACGCATCCGGGTTCCGCTGACCGAGGGCAGAGCGATCAGCAGTTCATCCGGCGCCAACTTTTCCACCACATACGGCAGCATGGCAATTTCTTCCAGGACCGGAACCCCGTGCAGGGTCCGCCCCCGTTTGCCCGGGTCGTCGTCCAGAAAGCCCAGCACGTGATGATCCAGGTCCGGATTTTCAAGGATCTCCCGCAGAATCTTCTCCCCGGCGTCCCCGGCTCCCAGGATCAGAACCCGCTTGCCCTTGGGCGTACGCCGCAGGGGAACGCACCAGGGAAAATTGCGAATGCTGCCCTGCATGGTGTAACCGGACCGGATCACCATCCGCAACCCTCCGGCAAAAAGCATGGTAAAAGCCGCGTCCAGCACGAACACCGTGCGCGGGTATCCTTCCAGGCGGTTCCAGGTGAACATCAGGGCCACCAGGAGCAGGCTACTGATCAACGCGGCCTGGACCACGTGCCACAAATCGCCCAGCCCGGTATACCGCCACATGCCCCGGTACAGCCCGAAAACAGTGAACACCACAAGTTTCAGCGGGAGAGCGATCAGCACCAGGAGGACCATCTGTGCATGGTAGAAATCGTCAACCTGAAAATCGAAACGAATCAGATAGCTCAAGACCATGGCCAGGGCGAACAGCAGGCCGTCGGTCAGGAACATGAAGTAGAGCTTGGGATTCTTGAACTGGTGAAACATGGTCGGTAAGAATCGCGGAAAAAAAGAGAAGGATCAATGTCGACGGAGAACCGTTGACGATACGAATACCCGTGGGCCTTCGACGCCCGGAGACTCAGGATCCGCCGCTCTCGGAACAACAGCCAGAGGAACCTGCCCGAGAGCCCCGGAACGACTTAAAGCCGGGCGGCCCAAAGGCCGTCCAGGCGGTCCTGAGCCAGGATCTGCCTGACGCGCAGAACAACCAAGACAATCCAGAGCAGGCCCACTGCAGCCAGGGAAACTCCCATGGCCTGCCACATCTCGGGTTCCATGCCCCCTCCGGAAGAGGACATCACGGACGGATGAATGCTGCGCCACAACCTGGTGGAGAAAAAGACCAACGGGATGTCCACGAAGGCCACGATACCCAGTACCGCGCAGAGAGTCCGGCGTTTGACCTCGGGGATCGGAGAGGTGCGCAGCACCAGGTAGCCCATGTACACGAACCACATGATCAGGGCCGTGGTCAGCCGGGGGTCCCAGGTCCACCAGACGTTCCAGATGGGCCTGGCCCACAGGGAGCCGGTGATCAGGGCCAGACCGCTGAACAAAACGCCCAGTTCCGCGGCCGCCCCGGCCAGGGCGTCCCAGACCGGGGTTTTGCGCACCAACACGCCCACGCTGCCCACGAAGACCAGAAAAAAGCTGAACAGGGCCCACCAGGCCAGGGGCAGGTGCAGATAGAATATCTTTTGCACCAGGCCCATGGTCGCCTCCACCGGGGCGTGCAACCAGACGGCCACCTGCGCCACGACCAGGGCGGCCGCGGTAAACAGGACCAGAATCGAAAGTAATGCGGTGTTTTTCATATGGAGAGCTTTACGTTGCCGTGATGAAAATCCTCGCCCGATGCACCTGCTCGCCCCCTGATAACGGCGCTTGGTTCAAATATCCTGTTTGGCTCAAACCGGAAGGGTATCACTGCCTCATCCTTCCCGGAAGACCAGGGGGAAAAGAACCAGGGCCACGGCGGCGAACAGGGCGTCAAAGGCCAGAATCAGGGTCAGCCACTGGATCTCGTCCTGGACCCCGACGCCGGAGAGCAGCCCGCCGCCCAGCTTGACGCCGCCCAGCAGCAGGGGCACGAGCAGGGGAAAGAGAATCACGCTGAGCAGGGATTCCCGGGCTGCCTGGCCCTGGCTGAGTGCCCCCAGCAGGGAGCCCATGACCACCAGCCCCACATTGACCGCAACAACCAGCCCCAACGCCCACAGCCATTGCCCATACAGGGATTGGC
>SKYX01000286.1 GCA_007127655.1 Desulfonatronum sp. | reverse complement strand
GGTTCCGCCGTGGGCCCGGGCCAGCAGTTGCGCCCCCAGGCAGATGCCGGCCACGGGCCGCTGCTTTGCCTCAAAGGCGCGCATCAGATCCATGAGCCGGGGAAAGTGCGGGGACGGGGCGTCGTCAAAGGCATGTTGTGGCCCGCCCAGGACTACGATTCCGGCGAAGCCCTCCGGCCCTCGGGGCAGGACGTCGCCGTTCGTGGGACTCAGGGTGCTTACTCGCGCGCCTTGGCGGAGCAGGGTCTTGACAAAGTTGCCTCCCGGCGCTTGCGGGCTGTGTTCAATCACGAGGATGGGCACATCCTGGATATCCTCGTTGGGCCACGGGGCCACGGCAACACGGGTCTCGTAATAGGGGCAGCCGTCGCCGACCCGGCTGGCCATGTCCCGGGTCAACCGGTTCAGGCCGTGCCCGCCCTTGGCCCATCCGCCCCGCTCGGCCACCAGGATGTCTTCGCGCTGCGCGGGATCAATATTCAGACGGGCCTTGACCGCTCCATGCGGGCTGAAGACCTTGACCAGCCGGCCTTGTTCCAGCCCCAGCCCGGCGGCCTGGTTCGCGGACAGAATGACCTCGGGCAACGGTTCATGGTCGGCCAGGGTTCGTTCCGAGCAGATGGCGTCATGGGGGGCGACGGTCAACAGGGTGTAGGGATACTCCGGGTTTTCCGGTGACGGCTCGGTTTCGTCCAGGTGCTCCAGGAAGCGGAACTTCCCGGATGGGGTGGGAAAGCGGCGGTCCGCGTAGGGAACCATCGGCGCGTTGACCCGAAAGGGGCGACCTCGCAGCGCCTGCAAGTCTCCGCCCTGATCCCGGAGCGGTGAGCAGACGGCTTCCAGCCACTCCTCCAGCCCTCGACAATATTTCGAAGCAAACGGAAACCGCCGGGCCAGTTCCTGAAACATCCAAAATTCCGACCGGCACTCTCCTACAGGTTCGATGGCCTTGTTCACCGCGCCGACGTAATTGTGGCCGTAGCTGGCCATGACGTCCTGTTCTTCCAGGAACGTGGTCGCGGGGAGAAAGACATGGGCGTGGTCCGCGGTGTCGTCCAGAAAGTGACCGCTGTAGACCACGAATTCCGTTCGGCGAAAGGCCCGACTGACCTTGTCGCTGTTAGGGGCCATGCACACGGGGTTGGAAGCGGTGACGAAGATCATCCGGATTTCCGGATTCGTCGCGTTCAGAATCTCCTCCCCGATCCGCGGCATGAGCAGGGTCCTCCGGGGCGGATGCAGTTCGTCTCCCCAGTAACGCTGGTCATAGGGTCCGTACTCTTCAAAGCCTTGGCTGACCCCGCCCCCAGGGATGCCCAGATTGCCGCTGAGCGCTCCCAGCGCGTCGATGGCCTGGATGGATTGATGGGCCAGGGCGTATCGGTGCAGGCCCCAGCCAAGAAGAATGGACGTGGGCTTGGCGGTGATCAGGGTGTCGGCGATCAGCCGAACCTGCTCCTCGGAAACCCCGGCCCGGTCGCAAAGATCGATCAGACCGAACCGCTCCACCAGCTCCAGAAAACCCCGCACCCCTTCGGCATGGTGTTCCAGGAAGGCTTTGTCCTCAGCCCCGGCGGCCAGGATCAGCTTGGCCGCGGCCAGGGCCAGGAAGACGTCACGGCCAGGGCGCACCGCGACATGGTGATCCGCCAGTGCCGCGGAGCGGGTCCGGGCCGGGTCGATCAGCAGAACCTGCCCGCCGCGTCGGCGCAGATCCCGGATGATCGGAACCAGGCAGGTATTGGTGGAAACCGGATTGCGGCCCCAGAGAATCATGGACCGGCTATTGGCGTGGTCCAGCGGATCATGGGAGATCCTGTCTCCGACGCTGAGATTCTGGGCAGCCTGCCCCGTTCCTCCGCAAAGGGAGCCGCGCAGGGTGGTCACGCCGCCCAGCAGGCTGAAGAAGTAACGGTTGAGCAGCTTCAGGGCCGTGCGCTCCCCGTATCCCTGGTAGTAAAGGATGGCTTCGGGACCGGATTTGAGAATCACCGCCTTGATCCGCTCCGTCACCAGATCCAGTGCCGCGTCCCAGGACACGATCTCCCAGCGTCCACCACGCCGGATCATCGGAGTTGTGACTCGTTCCGGGCTGTAGACCCGCCGCACGTACCGCGCCGTCTTCCCGCAGGCCGCCCCCTTGGTCAGCGGGTGATCGGGATTCCCGCTCAACCGGACCAGACGCCCGTTCTCCACCGTGGCCAAAAGCCCGCAGGTGCTGGGGCAGTCCCGGGTGCAGGTTGTTGGGATGATTGTTTTTATGATCGATTCTTTCAAGAAATCCAAATTGAATGGATACCTTCTTATCCCAGCTTGGCCCCGTTGGGCACGGGCTTATCCGGCACGGCAAGGATCACTCCCCCGTCCTGGTGGTAGAATCCGGTCAGCAGGAACTCGGAACGCATCGGGCCGATTTGTTTGACCGGGAAGTTGGTCACCCCGACCACCTGGCGGCCGATGAGGTCCTCCGGTGCGTAGTGGTCCGTGACCTGGGCGCTGGTCCGTTTGCGGCCGATTTCCGGGCCGAAATCCACCTCCACGATATAGGCCGGTTTGCGGGCTTCGGGAAAGGGGTTTGCGTCCACCACGGTGCCCACGCGGATTTCCATCCGCTCGAAATCCTGCCAGGAAATGGTCTCCTCAACCATTCAGTTCCTCCTTCTCCTTGCGGCGCAGGGCGGTGACCGGTTCCCCACCGATGCCCCAGTTGTCCGTCTCCACCTCGTCGATGACCACGACGGTGGTTTCCGGGTTCTTGCCCAGCACGTCGGCCAGCAGGCGGGTGACGCCCCGGATCAGCCGGTCCTTCTGCTCCGCGGTGGCTCCTTCCTTGGTAATTTTGATGTTTACGTACGGCATGGGGTACTCCTGATCGCCAAGATTACTGAAACAGGACATGAATCAGCGTTTGGGCAGTGTCGGTACAGACCGGTTAACCTCCCTGATCTTCCTCCTTTTCCGCCGTATCCGCCGTGTAACCTTCTACACTTACAGACTTTTTCATGGCCCGCAAGCCGACCTGGGTGCCGAAGCGTTCCGGGTGCATGTGGGATTGGACAATGCCCTCGGCCACCCGTTGGCGCAGCTCGGCCTCGATTTTTTCAGGGGAGCCGAACAGGATCGCCCCGCAGGGACAGATTTCAACGCAGGCTGGAGTCATGCCCTTGGCTCGGCGTTCGGCGCAGAGATCGCACTTGGCCACCGGATTGGGGCCGGTGCGGGAATGGGAGATGGCGGCAAAGGGGCAGACCGAGAGGCAGACCATGCAGCCTACGCAGGTCTTGGGCTGGAGGATGACCGCGCCTTCGTCGTCCTGGTAAAAGGCGTTCACGTTGCAGGCCTTGAGGCAGGCCGGGTTGGCGCAGTGGTGGCAGCTGATGGGTACGGTGATTCCGTCGCTAGTCCGGGTCATGTGGATCCGGGGCTGGCCGTACAAGTACCCGCAGACCGCCTCGCAGCTTTCGCAACCGATGCACAGGTTGTAGTCGATGTACAGAGTTTTCTTGGATTTAGACATCGGCCACCTCCTTTCGGGATGCCTCGTCCCCTGAGTTCCGTGGATGGGCCTTGATCCACCCGTCCAGGGACTCCGCGGCCTTCAGGCCGCTGAGAATGGCCCGGCCGATCTTGGACGGTCCGGTGAGCACGTCCCCGGCCACGAAAACGCCATCGAACTTGGTCATCTGCAGCCAGCCCTTACCATCCTTGGAAATGTCCTCCAGGCGCAGCTCCCGGGGAAAGGGATTGGTGGGCACCTCGCCGATGGCCGCCACCACCAGGTCCACGTCCAACTCCTGCTCCCGCGGTTCTTCACCTTGCGTGAAAACCAGCCGCTGGGCCCGATTCTCGCCGACAATCCGCAGTGGCGTGGCCTGTTCCACCCAGTGCACTCCGCGTTGACGCAGAAGCTTGATTTCCATCCGTCCGGCCGGGGCTTCGTTGATCGTTTTGCGGTAGAGTAGGGTGATTTCCTCGGCCCCCAATCGCAGACAGCTCTGGACCACATCCACAGCGGACAATCCCGCACCGATCACCGCCACCCGTTGTCCCTCGATTTTTGGGGGGGCAACGGGGGGCGCTTGAGCCGGGGAGTGGGTCATCTTGCAGGCCCGTAAGGGAAAGAGAAATTCAAGAGACGTGTAGACTCCGGGCAGGTCTTCGCCGGGAATGTTCAGTCGCCGCGGACGCCAACTGCCGGTGCAGATCAGCACGGCCGCGCATTCGTGGAGCAGGTCGGACAGGCTAGTCATTTCCTGTACGAATTCATCCCCGGACTCGCAGACCTTGTCCTGGGTGCAGACCTTCGTACAGAAATGGAACCGCACGCCATACTCTTCGGCTAATTTTTCCGCCGCGTCTTCAATCCGCCGGGCTGGAATCCGAAAGCCGGGAATGCCGAAGACCAGCAGTCCACCGGCCTTGGGCAATTTGTCGTAGACATGCACCTCATACCCGGCGCAAGCCAGCCAGCCGGCCGCGGACAACCCGGCCGGCCCGGACCCGACCACCGCCGCCTTCAACCCGTTGGGCGGAGGCGGCGCGGAACAGAGAAAGGCGTAGTTCATGGTGTTCATGTGATGAATGCCTCATCTGCCCAAAAAGGGCCTTACTCGCGGAAGGAGTTTTTCAGAGTTCGCTAGAGCAGGTGAAACGAACGGAGGGTCTTGGCCAGTCTGGTGTCGTCTTGAGCCAACTCGCGCAAGGCGGAAACGAGTCGCTGAATGTTTTCCGCGTTGAGGTTGGTCGTCGAGTTCACTTCCTGAATCTTATTTTCAACTGGTCGCAAAGCCGTTCGTCTGTCCCAGATAGTCAGGCTGATCATGGCCGCGGCCATGGCGGAGAAGATCGTCGCCAAAATCCAAAAAAAGGTTATCATTTGGCTGAACCGGTTGTTTATGTCTTCGCGCAGTTCGACGAAGCGAGTATCCACGGT
>SKYX01000227.1 GCA_007127655.1 Desulfonatronum sp. | reverse complement strand
ATCCGTTCCGCGAACTCCAGCATTTCCTCCGGCGGGGCCGAGGGCGTGATCACGCCCAGGCGCTCGCAGGCCGCGATGAACATCTCGAAGTCCCGGGCCGAGGCCGCCTCCACCATTTCGATCATGGCCATCTTGGAGGAGTTGGACAGGCGCTTGACCATCCCGAAGTCCAGCAGCACCAGGGTTCCGTCCTCGCGCACGAACAGGTTGCCCGGATGCGGGTCCGCGTGGAACAGGCCTTTGACCAGCATCTGCTCGGTGTAGAAATCCACCAGGGTGTCCATGATCCGCTGAAACGGGATGCGCAGCCGCTCCAGGGCCGCGGCGTCGTCCACCCGCACCCCGTGCTCGAAACTCATCACCAGGACGTCCTGGTTGCTGTACTCGTGGTAATAGCTGGGAAAATGGACGTCTTCCCGGGTGTACATCTCCCGGAACTTGCGCAGGTTGTCCCGCTCGATGGTCATGTCCACTTCCTTGAGGATCATGGCCGAGAACTCGGTCAGGACGGCTTCCAGGGAATTGCGGGTGTAGACGCTGAAAAACGGCCGGAACAGGCCCAGGAAAAATTCCAGAATCCGGATGTCCACCCGGACCTTGCGTTCGATGTCCAGCCGCCGGATCTTCACGGCGACTTCGGTGCCGTCCGCGAGCTGGGCCCAGTGGACCTGGCCGATGGAGGCGCTGGCCATGGGCTCGGGTTCGAACCGGACAAAGGGCGGGGAGTCGCCGAAGGCCCGGCGGTACATCACGTCCAGATCGGCCGGGGGCATGGGCGCGACCTCGTCGTGGATGGTGCGCAGTTCCACCAAATACTCTTCGGTAAAAAAATCCGCCCGCGTTGCCAGGACCTGGGCCAGCTTGATGAAGCTGACGCCCAGGTCCAGAACGGTCTTTTTCAAGGCCGTCGGCCCCAGGGGCGGAATGAAGAGAATGTGGTGGCGCTTCAGGACCGTAGCGAAAATGGTCGCCAGAAACCGAAAAGCCCCCCAGATACGTCGCGGCGCGTAATAGTTATGCATTCCTGTTCATCAACAACGCCTTGATCTCCGCGATATCCTCCTTGGTGGCCAGGCCCAGTTCCCGGGCCGCCTCGGCGACCTTTTCCTTGATCCTGGCGTCCAGAGTTTCGGTCTCCTGCTTGGCCCGCTGCTGGGCCTCCTCCACAAAGCGGTTCAGTTCCTCCTTGCTGATGGTCCCCAACTGTTCCAGGTCCTTGAGCTGGGCTTCGACCTTTTCCTTGGCCATGAAGGCCGCTCCCAGTCCGATATGCAGCAGATCCGTCGGTTTCATGCGGTGGTCTCCTTCGAATTAATAGGTTCAGAGGGTCAGGGTTCACGGGTAATAAAGGCCAGTGGACAGGTCAAGCCGGAAGCAAAATTCCAGACGCTTGCCCAGGCTCCTTTCCCAGATTTCAGAAAGTGAAAGACGTCTACCAGCAAGATGAGTGTACACGATCGATGGCACAAAAAAAAGCGGAGCCCATGGGACTCCGCTTTTTTTCAAACCGGTGAGGTGCTGATTTATACGCAACCGGTGGGCTTGGGAAGACCGGCCATTTTACAGGCTCCCTTGCCAGGTCCGGAGGGGAACAGCTCATAGATGTGCTTCAGCTTGTAACCGGTCACTTTGGACAGGATACGAACCATCGGGGCAATACCATTTTTCTTGTAGTAGTCTTGCAGAAAATCAAGGACCTTCTGGTGTTCATCGGTCATTTCTTTAATGCCTTCGCTTTCCATGACGTATTCGACCCAATCCGGATTCCAGTCTTCAAAACGCTGCAAAAAACCGTCTTCGTCAACTTCAAAGTTATTCCCTTTGAATTCTACAGTAGCCATTGTCCAAACCTCCTTAAGCGTTTGTTAAATCTCAAAATGAGTGTGCATTTAGCACCTGACCGAGACCCTTGTCAAAAATCACGAGGCCCAAACCGGGGAGTCCCGTGATAATCAGAAATATCCCCTAAGCCATTACGAGATATTCCGTGAGAACATAAACAGCGGCCAATTCCGCGATTCATTCTTGATGTGCGTTGAATCCTTTTACCTTGTAAAATGCAAGGACATTCGTTGTCAATGCTGGATGGTGAAAAAAGCGAAAAACCTTTTTTCAATATCGGATATCAGTCGACGGTTTTCTCGGAAGATTGGAACTCCATAAGGTGCTCACGCACGAAATCCAAGGTCGAATCGAGATCCAAAGCGGAACGCAGCAAGGCCTCGGCTTCTTCCAAACGACCTTGGAACTTGACGCACAGCCCCATGTTCGCCAGATCCATGGCCGAACCGCTGTCCAAATTCAACGCGCTTCGAAAATCAGACTCGGCTCCAACGTACTCGCCCTGCTTGAATTTGGCTACCCCACGAAGATTGAAGTACTCCTTGACCTCCGGACAGAGATGGATCGCCCGGTCCAAATGCGGCAGGCAGTTCGACCACTGCTCTTCCCGGCTCATGGCATATCCCTGATAAAACGCGGCCAGAGCCTGATCGTCACGCTGTTCCAGCCCCAGTTCGCTCTTGCCCAGGGCTTCCAGGGCCTCGGAGAAACGTCCTTGACGCACGGCCAACAGCCCTTGAAAAAACAGCGGAAAGGAGGCGTTAGGATACAACAGGGCCAAGTGCTCCAGTCCGGCCTTGGCCTGCTCCGGAGGGGCCTCCTCGGCCAACATGCGTCCGACGAACAAGCCCACGCAGGGATTCAAGGCCCGCTCACGGAATTGAAAACCCGGCACGAAGGAGTAATGTGCCGGAATTCCCAACTTCGGGTGCGTCGTCTCCACGCTGTACGCCCGAAAGCCCATTCGCTCCAGCCCGTCGCAAAGCTCCTTCAGTTCATCAAGAATATCCCCGCGTCCGATGTCCGGCAAGCTGGACAGGGAAACCACCTCTCCTTCCAACAACCAGGCGATCTGGGGAAGCTCCGTGAATTTGGGCAGCCCGGAGGCTTCATAGTTGCTGCCGGTTTCGAAGTCTCCGGCCAGCTGCGCAACCTCTGTCAAGGCGCGAATGGCCGCCTTTGATGGCGTTGAGGCGGTTCCGGCGGTGAAGACGATTTCGCTGCGTTCCGGAAACGTTGCAGGATCGTAGGCCACGGCGGCCACGGTGGGGACGGGCAGGCCAAGGGAGAAGTCCTTCAAAACGACGACGATGCCCTCGCGCTTGAAGGCGTCCACCAGGTCGCGGAGAACGGGGTCCGTGAAGCTTTGCGGATCAAGGGTAGGCGTTTTTTGACGGTCCCGGTCCACCACGGCGCAGACATGGCGTTCCACCAGTTCGCACACGCCCTGGAGAATCGACTCTTCAGGGGTATTTCCGGCGGATGAACCATTAAATTCGTTAATCTTCCGAAACCATTCCAGCGGGACGAGAACCTCCTCTCCGGTATCCAGCCGGGTTGCCGGCACGAAGCGCCAGGAAACGAGATCCATCAGGCTTTTGATTTGTTCGTCGGGCAATGTGTCGGAGACGGACAAGGCGATCTCGGAGACAGGCAGAACCCTCCCCGGCCATTTGCGCAGGGCCTCACTCCAGGCGCAGGGCTCAATATTCTGAACGCCTTGCCAGAAACTGAAAAAGCTGAACCGCTCCGCCAACTCCACCAAGGCCGAGGCCTCGGCCTGGATGGCGGACGCTCCCTTGCCCATCTGCTTGCGGGTGGGCATGATTCGGCGGGCTGATTGTCCACAGACGCTCAGATAGACGGGGATGCCCAGCCGCCCGGTGTCGATGCGCCGGGTCTCAGCCAGAACGTCTTCTCCAAAAGCCTCCAGAGAGGCCCGAACCCTGTCAACCGTTTCCCGGGGAGGACAAACCTTGTCCAGTTCCTTGGTATGACCCTTGGGACATGATCGGAGACGAATGCTCATCGCGGCCTCAGTCGGTAGAGATACGTTTCCTGGTTGGCTTCGGTCCCGGGAAGTCCCTGAAAATCAACCACGGGCACCGGAGAGGGGACGCAGGAACGTGAGATCTGGAAGTAATCCTTCGCGGAAGCAAAAAATTTGATCGCACGCCGCCCGGCATTCGCGGAAAGCAGGACTTCAGCCGTGGCCGTGGGTTCCAGATGGGTCCGTAAAAAAGAAAGCAAAGGATCGAAAAATAGCTCACGGTAGAGAACTTCTGAAGCAATTATCCGGTGATAGCGTTCCGGGTGGTCATCGTGAATGAAGTTCACGGGCTGAACCACGACCGTGTCGCCGAGCCCGTTGCGCAATGCATTGATACGCGCAAAAAGCAACGCTTCGGGGACAATATCGCTGAGCACCACGGAAAACCCGCGCTTGGCCGCGAACAACCCAGCCAAACCCAGTCCTGCCCCGATCTCCAGAACCCGTTCCCCTGAACCGGGAACGACTCCGCGCATATACATGGCCAGGGGCAGGGAAGCCGGCCATATCTTGGCCCAAAGCGGTAAAGCGTCTATCCCGGCTCCCGCTCCCGCTTCTGGACCGACTTCGGGGGAAGGCACGTTCAGGCGCTGCTCAATATAGGCTTCCATGTCCGAAAGCTGAAGGCACTCCAGAACGTCCTCTCCGATGCGCACGGTTTCAAAATGCACCGCGTGCCTGGCGGAGACAAGCTCCAAAAGCTGATCAAGAGAGGCCTGGGAAAGAAGTCGCGACAATTCCGACTTGGACACCGAACGGCTAAGCAATTGCAATCGGGAATTGCCGGTGGGCGCTCCAGCTTTGCCGGTGTTGGGCTTGGCCATGTCGATGTAGGGGCTGAAAAATACGTGGCGGTGAATCAGTCGGGGAAAGAAGAGAATGTGGAGCGGGAGACGGGATTTGAACCCGCGACTTCAACCTTGGCAAGGTTGCACTCTACCACTGAGTTACTCCCGCTCGATAAGAAACCAAGAATGAAAATGGAGGCGGCATCCGGATTTGAACCGGAGATTGGTGGTTTTGCAGACCGCTGCCTTACCACTTGGCT
>SKYX01000236.1 GCA_007127655.1 Desulfonatronum sp. | reverse complement strand
CAGGGGAAATCCTCAGGGCCGAGTCGCAACCCCAGGCTGGACTCGCCCTCGGGCAGGGCCAACAGGCCGATAATCCGCTCCCGGTCGGACCGCAGGTAGAGGTCGCCTCCGTTTTCCACCAACAAGGTCGGACCGGCATCGGGGCGGTGTTCGGCGATCCAGGCAGCCACCCATTGGGCCACGGCCCCGGCCACCGCGGCCATGGGCCCCACGCCGCAAATCCGACCGGCCTGGGCCATGTCCTGGATGATTGGGGCTGCATCCGGACCCACGTCCACCGGCTCCAGGCTGGCGGCGAACTCCGGCTGCCGGGCGATATGCGCCTGGAGCAGCCCTCGACAGGCGTTCACCGCCTGGAGCACTTCCCGCCGCAAATCCCCCTGGGCCACGACCCACAGATCCGTCTGTTCCACCACGGCCTGAAAGCCCATCTCTCCCGGTCCCGGTCGACAGCGCGCCCGGTAGGTCCGCCAGGGAGAGGCGTGCCGCCTCACTCGTCCACCCGAAAATGGCATCCTTTGCTCTGGGCGTTGCGCATGGCCGCGGTGGTGATGATGTAGGCGGTCTGGCAGCCGTGAAACAAATCCACCAGGGGCTTGGAAATTTTTGTTTCCTTATAGAAAGAGTGCAAGCGCTTGTTCAGGTCGCGCAGGTCGTCGAAGGCTCGCTTGAGGCGCGGAGTGGTCCGCTTGATGCCCACGTAGTTCCACATGGTGTGCTTGATGGCCGCCCAGTCCTGAGCCACCAGGACCGGGTCCTCGTTCTGGCGCTGGCCCAGGACTCTCCATGGCTCGATGGACGCTTTCAGCTTGGCATTCAGCTTTGTGCCGTGCTTCATTCGAGAGGCCGCGTCCCGGCCGATAGCCCAGCCCCAGACCAGCCCCTCCAGCAGGGAGGTGCTGGCCAGTCGGTTGGCCCCGTGGACCCCGGTGCAAGCGCATTCGCCCCCGGCGTAGAGGCGTTCGATGGTCGTCCGACCGCGCTGGTCCACCAGGATTCCGCCGCAGAAGTAGTGGGCCGCCGGAACCACGGGGATCGGCTCCTTGGTCATGTCCACGCCCAAATCCAGACAGCGCTGGTGGATGGTGGGAAAGCGGGCGGCAAGGTCATTATGGATGTATGTGGCCGCGTCCAGATAGACGAGATCCTCCCCGGTCTTGAGCATCTCATCGACAATAGCCCGGGTCACGATGTCCCGGGGGGCCAGGTCGGCCCTGGGGTCGTAGTCGCCCATGAAGGCCCGGCCATCCACGTTGATCAGCCGTGCTCCCTCGCCGCGCACGGCCTCGGAGATCAGGAACTTACGCGGACCGCGATGGAACAGGGACGTGGGGTGGAACTGGATATACTCCTGGTTCATCAGCCGGGCCCCGGCTCGGTTGGCCATGGCAAAGCCCGAACCCAGGGAGCCCGGGGTATTGGTGGTGTTCAGGTAGACCTGCCCGATGCCCCCCGTGGCCAGCACCGTGTACTCGGCCAGAAAGCGACGGACGATCCCGGTGGAATTCTCCAGAACATACGCCCCTACGCACTGGTTGACGATCTGGTAGCGAATTTCCAGCGAACCGCTGTGATGGTGGGTGGTCAGGATGTCGATGGCCGTCATTCCGGTCATCACCCGGATGTTCGGACTCTTGCGTACGGCCACGATCAGGCTGTCCATGATCACCCGTCCGGTATAGTCCGCGCTGTACAGCACCCTGGCCCGGCTGTGCCCGCCTTCCATGGTCAGATGGTAATCGCCAAGTTCTTCCCGTGCAAAAGGCACGGCCAGCTTTTCCAGGAAAAGCTTGTGCAGAACCTCCGGCCCCTTGCGGCATAAAAAGCGGACCGCGGAAGGTGAATTCATCTCCCAGCCCGCGGTGAAGATGTCCGAGGCCATCAGCTTGGCGGAATCGTCCAGGCCGCGGTAGACGATCCCCCCCTGGGCCAAGGCGGTGTTCCCCTCGTCGAGCTGATTTCCGGCGCAGATCAGGGTGACCTCCAGACCGGCCTCGGCCATGGTCAAGGCCGCGACGCAGCCCGCAATGCCCGAACCGATGACCAGGGCCGTGGTTTCAATGGTGTCGGTCATTTCGCGCCTTCCATCACGGCCAGCATGGTTTCCAGGGCCTTGCGGGCGTCGGGGGCCACCTCCGGATCCACCCGGACAGCTTCATGTTGGTCCGGATTTTCCAGGGTATCCAGCAGCTTGGATTCGGTGATCTTCAGCATCGCGCTGCAATACCCGGCCCCCAGCGGAGAGATATGTTTGTCCGGATGCAGCCTGGCCAGGCGCAAAACCAGGTTGTCCTCGGTGCCGATGTAGATGGTCGCGCCGACCGGGGCCTCGCGCACGGCCCGGATAATGCCCGAAGTGGACGCCGAAACGTCCGCCAGGGCAGCTACCGCGGGTTCACATTCCGGATGCACGAAAACCAGGGGCCGGGGCTCATCCTCCAAAACCTGACGCACGTCCTCGGGCTTAAGCCGGAAGTGGATGGCGCAGACCCCGGGCCAGAACAGCAGCCTGCGAGCCAGAATATCCACGTCCCAGGCGCTCTCCTCGCGCACGTTCAGCACGGCTTGATCCTGTTGGGAAACACCCAGCAACTTGGCCGTGTTCATGCCCAGATTCTTGTCCGGCAAGAACAACACGCAGTCGCCCTGGCCCATGGCCCATTCGAGCATGATCGCCGCGTTGGCCGAGGTACAGACGCTGCCGCCGTATCGTCCGCACAGGGCTTTGACTCCCACGGACGAGTTCACATAGGCTAGGGGAACGACCTTGCGCCCCGCCGCGGTAATCCGCTCCAGGACCCGGGCCACCCTGTTGTCCGGCGCGGTCCCAGCCATGCAACAATGGGCCTTGGGATCGGGGATCAGCACGGTCTGTTCCGGCTTGGCCAGCAGGGCCGCGGTCTCGGCCATGAAGGAAACGCCGCAGAACACGATGTACCGGGCGTCCAGCCCCGGAATCCGGCGGGCCAGTTCCAGGGAGTCCCCCTGGAAGTCCACATGCTGGATAACGTCGTCACTCTGGTAATGATGGCCGAGAATGGCCAGGGATGATCCGAGTTCGCGGCGCAGGGCCGTGATGCGATGAGAGATGTCGGTGGTCATAAAGGTATCCTGTGCGTTGCCGTTCAATAAGTTCTTCCAGTTCAAGCGGAGGGATTCTGAATAAAAACAAAAAAATGGTAACCGCCCGCTCCCGTTGGTCGCTCAAGCCGCCAAGGCCGCCAAGGAAAACATTTTGGAAAGCAGGGAGAAAGCTGCTTTCCAAAAATTGCCGTTCCCTGACGGGACAAAGCACGCATCTCGAAAATTTCGTAACTACTCAGCTCATCCGACTAAAAGCGGCCTGGATACCCGCCTTCGCGGGTATGACTGACTTGGAGACGGCATTGAAAAACACGTCATTCCAGCGAAGGCGGGAATCCAGCGTCGGAATGAGGCTCTACCCAGGATGTACTGAATAGTTACAAAATTTCTTCCTGGCGTCCTCCGTGCCCTGAGCGAAGCGGGCGGTTCCCCATTTTTTTTCCGCTCTCAGCCTCCAGTCCACCCATCAAGATCAATGGACATGCTCAAATCCGCGCAGGCCGCGGAATGGGTCAGGGCTCCGGCGGAAATAAAGGTGGGACGGAGGGCGGCCAGATCGGCGACAGTGTCCAAGGCAACGCCGCCGCTGATTTCCGTTTCCATGGCATTGGGAATCATGGCCAGGGCCTGGGCCATCTCGTCCGGACGCATGTTGTCCAGCATGATTCGCTGCACGGGCAGGGCCGCGGCTTCGGCGACCTCCTTCAGTGTCCGGCATTCCACCTCAATGGGCGGGCACGGGTCGTAGGCCGCCAGCAGACATCGCACGGCCGGGATGATCCCTCCGGCCCGGTCGATATGGTTGTCCTTGAGCATCAGCATCTCGCTGAGGTCCAGGCGATGGTTGGACCCGCCGGCCACGGCCACGGCGTACTTTTCCGGGTAGCGCAGACCTGGCGTGGTCTTGCGGGTGTCCAGCAGCCGTACGCCCGTCCCGGCAATCCGTTCGCAAAAGGACTGGGTCAGGTTGGCTATCCCGGAGAGCCGACCGACAACATTCAGGATCACCCGCTCAGCCTTGAGCAGGGCCCGCGCTTGACCCTGGAAATGAGCGACATATGTTCCCGAAGAAATCAAGGTCCCTTCCGTCGCGGAAAAGCTCACGCGCACCGCATCGGGAAACCGTGCCAGGATCAGGGGAATAATCGGCAGCCCGACGATCCGGGTGTCCTGCTTGGCCCGAATCCGGGCCTTGGCCTGGTCGTTCTCGGTAAACAGCGCCTCAGAGGTCAGGTCCCGGCCGTCCTCTTCCAACGCCAGGTCGATCAGCCGGTCCAGATACCCCATGGCGCGGCCTTGAAAAAAAGAATGAAATAATGAATGGTTTATCATATTCGCCGCCGGTTTTGCCGGTCTGAGTTCGGCAAACCGCCTTTTTACGCCACCCCGTCCGCCATTGTAAAGGCGCGTTCCGCTTCTCTTCCCGAACCCCAAGCCAAGGAGTTCCCCATGCCGTCAACCCGCCATTTCGCCGATTCCGAGAGTCTTTCCGATACGGTATCCGATATTGTTTTGGGTCCTGTTTGTGGTCCTGCCCACCAGCCCCCCCTCCGCGTCTCCCGCCGGGATTTTTTGAAAGCCCAGGGCACGGCGGCCTTGGTCCTGGCCGCAGGCGGCCACGGACTGCTGCACGCCCGGCCTCTGGCCGCGGCCCAAAGAGCTGACGAAACACCGGACCTGACCGTGGCCAGGGGCGAACCCGGCCCGGCGACCAGGGCCGCGGTGGAGGCTCTGGGCGGGATGGCGGCCTTTGTCCGCCCCGGCCAGCGGGTGGTGATCAAGCCGAACATGAGTTTCGCCCAACCGCCGGAGCGGGCCACCAACACCCATCCGGACGTGATCCGCGAGCTGGCCCTGATGT